>NZ_PTRA01000007.1 GCF_002943425.1 Siphonobacter curvatus | reverse complement strand
AGCCAAGGGCGATCATAGGGCGGGTGTTCACCCCTTCCCATCCCGAACAGGGCCGTTAAGCCCCGCTCCGCCGATGATACTGGGTTCACCCCCGGGAAAGTAGGTAATCGCCTCCCCTTTATCGAAAGAAGCTCCCCTCCATAGGAGCTTCTTTTTTTTTGCTGGATACCCTAGATGATACAGCCGCTACAGCTGTAACTAAAGAATAGAATAGCTACAAAAAAGCCTTCTGATCACTCAGAAGGCTTTTTACGTTTATCGGCCAATGATTAAACCATGTCTGAATCTAAATTGATGGTAGTGATTCGCATAATGCCCTTTAATCCAAAAGAGAATCGTCTTTTTCCACGAGCGACCTAGCCAGGAGACGTTATTGGCTATTTCATGACTAGTAGCCGCTTGATTCACTTGTCTAATTGCTTCGTAGGATTGCTGCAGTGCTCTAATGTAAGGAGCATAGAGATGTTTAATCGCACTATCCGGTAGCATATACGATGGATTGCAAAGCCTTAAAATGTTACTCCTACTATAACTAAAGGAATGGAAATGATAAAAGACCACTTCAAAGCTTTCATCGGTGAATAGATCTTTTCCCTGCAGTTGCGGCTCTGATTTCATAAAGGCATACTGTTGTACATTCCAAGGAGCTACGCCGCCACCTAAGTGCTGCAGTTCGTGCACGCCCGAAAAGCGGTCGAGCCAATCGTCCAGGTACTTTTGGTCCCCAAACTTTCCGTCTTCAAACCGATTATAACACCAGTCGATACAGGCCTTTTTCCACCAGGCTAGGGCCTCTAGACCCCGGGCATCGCGTTTAAACGTGACGAACTGCACACAGTATTTGCCGCTCGTTTCGGTCTGATCATAGGCAGGCGTATACCGATGGGGTGTGATAAGCACGGACGCTTCCCCCATTTCTTTAATCAAGACGTCTGGATTGCTGAAAAAGAGTAAGTCGGCATCTATATACGTACAATGGGGAAGCTGATAGGCCTGAATGGTGTGCCAGATGGTCGCTGGCGTACAGGTCCAGCAATATTCTCCCGCCGTTCGGGAGGACTTTAGCTGAAGCAGTTGCTCATCTTCCCATTCGTCTAAACCAATAATAGTAGCCTGCGAAAGATTGAGCCGTTCTAATACCTCATAGCTATGCGTATCGAACGCATAGATGTATAGGTGAAAATGAGGGCAGTGTTTTTTGAGCGATTCATACATCGCGACGCCACGCGTCAGATACGTGGCATTGAAAAGCGTACAGAAGTAAAGCACTGTTATGGTTTGGTTAGGTAGAATCCTTTATCGTATCCAAGGGGTTGCTTATCAATCCACATTATTGCTTCGCCGGGTACGTAGGAAGTGAAATCAGCTACAGACGTATAGGCTTTTTGAAAGTGAGCTAAGAAAGTGGGTTCGTGGAAAAACCAAGCCGGATAAGAAGCCGGGTAGATTTCAGGGGGTACGCGTTGCAAAGTCAAACGGTCCTGAGCTTCCTCAATAAACGCCGTACGATCCAAAAGAATAAATTCAAAGCCCCAACCGATGAGTTCTTCTAAAAAGGTATGCGGTTGGGGGAGGTACTGTACGACACTCGAAAGAAGGATAAAATCAGTGGGGTACGTTTCCTGACAGGCCTGGATCGAAGGAAAAAAGTGTAGTACATCATCCGCAAAGTATTCGTTTCCACACCTCACGTAATGGGGCTGCTCAACAACGTTCCAGCTTTGGCAGACTTGGGGCGTTAGGAATTCTTTGATTTGATAATACGTACTTCCTAAAGAGCCTCCAAAGTCAAGCACGTGCAAGGGTCGTTGCTTTTGATGAGCACTGTGCAGTAAAAAGGTTAAGAGTGGAAAGGGATACAGCTTTTGATCAAAAAGAACAGAATCCCGTTCATAGACTGCTGTCCCGTTTTTGACCTGCAATAAGGCCTGTTTTGTTTTCTCCAGAATGAGATCAGCGTCGTATCCCGTGGTTTGTTGAAGTACCTGATCCCAGGAGTCATAACGGCCAAACCACCCGGCAGCCGGAGTGGTGGCTTTCTTTTTGAACAAGCCTTGCAGCATAGAATAGTTAAAGTAGGGGGCGTATAGGCACTAAAGATAAAAGGTAAGAAAATACGATAATAGTAATTAGATAATTTTAATTATGGATGAAACGTAACGAAGAAGGCTGGAGATCGTTACTAAAGATTTAGCGATAGAAGTCCTTAAAAATGCGAAGAGTACCTTTCGTGTTTGGAAAGGTACTCTTCAGCAGTAGGATCGAAAAAAGGCTTACAGAATATACCGGGTTGACAGAAAATTGGATTCATTGTCCCGGAGAATTTCATTGACAATGCTCTTATTTTCTGCGGTCTCTTTGGTGGCAACAATGGTCCGGATGGAGAAGGAACGTAGGGCATCATTGACCGAAAGTGTACCTTCGGCGGAGTCTTTACGACCGGTGAAGGGGAACATGTCCGGTCCACGCTGGCACTGGGCGTTAATATTGACCCGCGAAACCTGATTGACGAGTTGATCAACCAGATTCGCAATTTCCAGGGGATCCGTACCGAAGATACTCACCTGTTGTCCGTGCTGCGAATCAATCAAGTACTGAATGGGTTCTTCCTCACTTTTAAAGGTAGCTACCGGAATTAGCGGGCCAAACTGCTCTTCCCGGTAGACTTTCATACCTTCCGTAACGGGGTACACAATAGCCGGGTAGACAATCGATTTGTAATTTTCACCACCGTGGGGATTCACGACCCGGGCTCCTTTGAGTTTCGCATCTTCAATACACTCAATCAGATACGCCGGCTTATTGGGTTCGGGTAAGGGCGTCAGGTTTACGCCTTTTTCCCAGGGCATGCCCAGCTTTAGATGACTAACGGCCTGGCTAAGTTTATCCAGGAATTCTTCGGCCCGACTTTCGTGTACCCAAAGCATTTTAAGAGCGGTACAACGTTGACCATTAAACGACAAGGCTCCCAATACGCATTCTTTAACGGCTAAATCGAGATCGGCATTTTCCAGAATGATTCCCGCGTTTTTAGCATCCAATCCGAGAATGGCCCGCAAGCGATTCGTCTTGGGGTGCATCTTTTTCAAGTCCGAAGCTACTCGGCTAGAACCAATCAGTCCCAGAACGTCAATTTTACCGGATTGCATCAGGGTAGGGATGACCGTATTTCCCCGACCGTATACGGTATTAACAACACCCGCAGGGAAGCTCTCTTTAAAGGCTTCTAGTAAAGGATAGTGTAGTAAGGTTCCGTGCTTGGGAGGTTTGAACAGGACGACGTTGCCCATAAGAATGGCTGGAATCAACATCGTGTAGGTCTCATTGAGTGGGTAATTGAAAGGCCCCATACAAAGCACTACGCCAAGGGGGGACCGACGCACTTGACCAATGATTCCCTCTTCAATAATGAATTTTGAATTTTCCCGATCAATTCGTTTCAATTCATCCATCGTATCATGAATGTATTGAACGGTACGATCAAATTCTTTTTCGGAATCCGCCAGTGATTTACCAATTTCCCACATGAGTAATTTCACCACTTCCGCTTTCTTCTGCACCATTTTCTTGGTGAACGTATCCATACAGGCTAGCCGGTCCGCGACCGACATGGTGGGCCACTCACCACGACCATTGTCATACGCTTTTACCGCCGCGTAGAGCACTTCCATCGCGTCGGGAGCATCTACCACGGGATAACTGCCAATTCGTATCTGTTGAGCACCCTCAGCCGTGCGGGTATAAATCGGTGAATAGACGGCTTGCGTGTTGCCGTTCCAGGCTTTCATGGCACCGCCCACCAGGTATTCCCGTTGTTCCAGGGGTTCGGTAAGGGCGTATTCCGCAGGGATTTGGTCGGAAAGGGGAAATAAGGACTCGAGTTGTAGAGAACTCATGAAAGGGATAGTTGAAGTGAGCTACGAAGAAACGCTTTATTGTGACCGTTTCCAGAAGATAGACGTAAACTTAGAGGGGTTTACCTCATTAATCACAACGCCAGCAAAACAGCTGGGTCACAAACGAAAGTTCGGCTCACTTAAACTATTTATACAATTTCCTGAAGAAGCGTACGGAAGACTACGTATTGACTGCCGTATCGGCGGTCCACTTCAGCCGCAAGACGGGACGAGTGTTCAGTAATGTACGTATTATAATCCTCTTGATCAGCGAAGAAAAATTGAAAAGAGTACGTGACGCCGCCGTTATCAATTTCAGTAAGCAGCTTGAAAATGCGGTTACCAATGGGCAGATTCGTGGCTAACACCGCTGGAACATGGGTGTGCTTCATCCATTGGATCCATTCATCGTGAGCGGCATGTTCGATATTATACGTGATGTTATAGAGAAACATAGAATTAAAATAAAGCGGTCTGCTGCGAATAAAAAAGGATTAGAATCAATACGGCGAAAGAACGGGCTGGGAAAACCGGATCCCAAACTGATTCGATACATCAGGCAAAAACATAATGCCATTTGCGAACGTATCAGGAAAAGCTTACAAAGTCAAAGAAATCGACGGATTCTTTCCTGAGAACCCTGGTCTGTTTTTTGTAAGAGAACTTCGATATGAAGGAAAAAATTACCATTTGTTGGCTACGCCGGGATTTGCGTCTACAAGACCAGGCTGCCTTGTATCATGCCCTACGGAGTGGTCATCCGGTAGTCGTACTCTTTATTTTTGATCGGGAAATTCTGGACGATCTAGACGATCGCCGCGATCGCCGGGTTGAGTTTATTCACCAAACGGTTACTCAGCTACAGACCGCCTTACAGCAACACGGTTCGGATCTACTAGTCTATTACGACCGACCGTTACCGGTTTGGAAGCAGCTACTCCAGCAATACAATATCGCTCAGGTACACATCAATCACGATTATGAGCAGTACGCGATTGATCGTGATGCAGCCGTTCGGACCTTACTGGAAAGTCAGGATATCCCGCTCTACAGCTACAAAGACCAATGTATTTTTGATCGCGATGAAGTACTCAGTAAAGCGGGCAAACCCTACAGCGTTTTTACTCCTTACAGTAAGGCCTGGAAAGCTAAGGTGAATGATTTTTATCTGCGTTCGTATCCCACCGAGAAGTACTTCAAACAATTTTATCAGGGTTCTTTTTCTGGAGTTCCCACGCTGGAATCGATGAATTTTGAAGCCCTAGGCAAACCCTTCCCCGCTCAGGAAATTCCCGTAGCTACCATCGAAACCTACGCTGAAAAGCGGGATTATCCAGCTTTAGAGGCGACCTCCCGCATGTCTATTCACCTGCGATTCGGTACCGTATCCATTCGTGAATTGGCTCGGAAGGCTCAAGAGTTAAGTCCGACGTATCTGAATGAATTGATTTGGCGGGATTTTTATTTTCAGGTTTTGTACCATTTCCCGCATATTAATACGGGTCACGCCTTTCGGAAAGAGTACGACCGAATCCAATGGCGGAACAATGAGGCAGAATTTGAAGCTTGGTGCCAGGGCCGCACGGGGTATCCACTCGTGGATGCAGGCATGCGGCAGATGAATGAAACCGGCTTCATGCACAACCGGATTCGTATGGTAACGGCCAGTTTTCTTGCCAAACACCTGCTCATCGACTGGCGTTGGGGAGAAGCATATTTTGCTAAGAAATTACTGGATTATGACTTTTCTGCCAATAATGGGGGCTGGCAGTGGGCCGCCGGAAGTGGTTGTGACGCCTCGCCTTATTTTAGGGTTTTCAATCCAGCTTTGCAGGCGAAGAAGTTTGATCCCAAGGGACAATACGTGAAGAAATGGGTACCCGAAATAGATCAGGTGGACTACCCCGATCCCATAGTAGAGCACGAAACCGCTCGGGAGCGGGCGATACAGACCTATCGCCGGGCGGTGAAGAAAGATAGCAATTAGCGTTGGCGTAAGTAATCGACTAACTGATTTTGTAATTCATGAATCGGAAGGTGGCGATGGAGCTCACCGCCTTCCGTTGCCATGGAAATTTCCCCTCGTTCTTCAGAAACAACGATAACTGCCGCGTCTGAGTGTTCGGAAAGACCAATGGCTGCCCGATGACGAAAGCCCAGAATGGCCGGTAAATCCGGATTTTCGGAAATGGGAAGCATACAGCGGGCGGCTTTAATGCGATGATCGGAAATGATGACGGCTCCGTCGTGCAAAGGTCCGTTCTTCTGAAAAATAGCTAGTAAAAGGGCTCGTGATAACTGTGCATCCAGGGCATCGCCGGACTCAATGTAACGCTTCAGGGGATCTTCTTTTTTGATTACAATCAATGCTCCAGTACGCGTGGCAGCTAATTTCTTAACGGCATCAATCACGGGTTGTAATTCCCAGTTACTCTGTTTTTCGGATTTCTGATTAAAAATGCGGTGTAGAATGGGATACTGTTGCAGATTAGTCGAGCGGCCTACAAAAATAAGAAACCTTCGAATTTCAGGCTGGAAAATCACTACTAAAGCTAGTACACCGATTTCCATGAATTGTCCCAGAATGGTGGACAATAATTCCATGCCCAATGCCCGGACAATGAGGTAAATGCCATACACCAGCAAATAGCCCAGAAAAACGCGGCTAGCAATACTGCCTTTAATGAGAAAATACACCTGATAGAGTAGGAATGCAACCAGTCCAATATCAATCAGGTCAAGAAAATCAATATCTAGAAAGCCTAGCCTTAATAGCAGCATTTGATCTACGAAAACGGTTGAAGCACCCCCTAATAAGGTAAATTAGAAAACTCAAAAATAAAAAAAACGCTGGCACTTCCTGCCTTGTAGGCTATACTTTACTTGAAATGGTATAAAAAAATATAAGAATAGTTTTAAAATTAAAGCTTTTTTATCGACTGGCTACGGACTGCTGCAGGATACCATCTTTAGCTAGTCGCTTAAAAATGGCCGTAACGGGTACCTTATCGGTGCCTTCCGCTTTAATCTCGGCTTTCCAGAAGGGCTGAAGCGATGGTAAATTCTGCAGTTCAAGCTGATACACTTGGCCCGTTACCCGCGTGCGATTATAGGAATCCGTTCGTACGAGCGACCGCGTGCGACGAACAATCAAAGCTACCTCCGCCTGACACGTCTGATTTTGCTCGGTAATGAAGTCTGACAGCGAATCGAATGCCAGAGCGGGTTGGTAGGAGGCCGTACAAAGGGTGTAGTTGGCAGGGCATTCTTTCAAAAATCGTTGGGCATTGCTCGTTTCCCGAGGCGTATCCTCTAGGACGACTAACAATCGCTGAAAAGCGGGTACGCTACCCGCTTTCGTATTGGACCGAACGGATACACAATTCGTACAAAAAAGGGCGGACAACGTAAGTACAAAAAGGGAGCG
Organism: Siphonobacter curvatus; assembly: GCF_002943425.1. Lineage (NCBI taxonomy): Bacteria > Pseudomonadati > Bacteroidota > Cytophagia > Cytophagales > Cytophagaceae > Siphonobacter > Siphonobacter curvatus. The sequence goes on along the minus strand of NZ_PTRA01000007.1, from coordinate 187,796 downwards.
AAGCATGCGATTTCAAGTAAGAGGTTAAAACAGAGTCGTTGCCGACGGACGTAAGACACCTATAAAAATCGGTATCATTCCATGGAAATCATCACGTTTGCCCATACTTTTTGAGCGACGAACCAAGTAAGGGCCTGTAAAAAAGCTTCTGAATAGTTTTCTGTAGGGATAGCTGCTTTTGTACCGACCGTATACGCATTGACTTGAGCTAGTAACCAGTCAGGGTAATCACCTGGATGTAAATGAATAAATAAGGGCGTTGGAACTGCTGGGCTGAAGGCCTGCTGCCACTGGGCCAGCAGTAAGCGAAAGGCCCGGATGCGAATACAGTCCAGCAAGGTATCGGTACTCCGTTCAAAAGAAAATTGGACGTTTGAAAGAAGCTGATGCGTCGAGTAATCGGTATCGAGAAAAGCTTGTAACCAGCGATGCACGCTCAGAAAGGCATGACTCAAACCGGCTAGACCATCCGCGGTTACCGTTAAACGAAAAGGCCGGAATTCGGGCCATGCGTCGGTTTTGCGTAGTAACCCTAACTCGAAACCTGGAAATTCAGGTTGAAGTTTGCTGGCGAAACCACCCTGTATCGGGTAAGGAAAGCATGCGGACAGCGTATCACCTAAGGCCAGAAAATCGACATTCCCTGAAAAATACAGCGCGAGGCGTTGGGCATCCAAGGGACGTAGGTACGTCTCCAGGGGTTCTTCCCAGGGCTGTTCTAATACTAATTCTAGAGCGTCGAAGGATTCCAGGTCGCTTGGGGGAGGAGCAGGAGCATGCCATTCCAATCGCTTCTCATGGGATAGAATCGGGTCGACCAAGAGCACCTGCGAGGGCATTCCTGCCGCCCAGGGATCTGTATCTGGCAACATTTGCCAGCCCAGTAGGGTTTCGGTTAAGGCAGGCTGTAAAAAATCGGGTACGGGTTGAAAGGAACGTTGACGTGCGGGAAGTTCGGCAAAAAGTTCACTTGGGTGCTTTTTCATAGGGTTAGGTTGTAAATCCAGCGAATCAATAAAAATATTCGTTCGTCTACCCGAAATTTTCTAATTTGTGAAACGGCTTTCCCAAAAAGAGTATGCTCAAAATTTTTTAAAGGAAATTGTCCGAAGACTAGCCGAGGCAGAATCGGTTTTTTTATCTTTGCCTCCCCTTATGAAAAATCCAGCCTGAAATAGCCTTGCAGACTGTCGTGCGTGATGCCAAATCCGTTTGGCAAGAGTGTTTACGGATCATACGTGAGTACGTGCCTGAACAAAGTTTCAAAACTTGGTTCGAGCCGATCGTGCCCGCACGTCTGGTTGGAAGCACGCTGACGATTCAGGTACCTAGCGAATTTTTCTACGAATGGCTGGAAGAAAACTACGTTCACGTACTCCGACGGGCGATTGACCATGCCATTGGTCGTCAGGGAATGCTGGAATATTCGGTGATTGTAGACCGGGGTGACGACAAGAAGCCACCCATGGGTTATACCGTACCCAACCAGCGGCCTGCTCCGCAAAATTCGGCTCCTCCGGCTAAGAAGGCCTCGGAACCCGAACAGCTTCGCAATCCTTTCGAGTTACCGGATCTGGATGGTCTGGAGCTTACTTCTTATCTCAATCCGATTTATACCTTCGAAAATTACGTCGAGGGTGATTTTAATCGACTGGCTCGTTCGGCAGGACAGGCCGTAGCCAGTAAGCCCGGTGTTACGTCTTTTAACCCGCTGATGATTTACGGCGGCGTGGGTTTGGGGAAAACGCACCTCGCCCAAGCCATTGGTAATCAGATCAAGGCTTCCAATTCGGGGAAATTTGTGTTATTTGTTTCCACGGAGAAATTCATGAATCAATTCGTGATGGCCGTGCGAAATAACTCGATTCAGAACTTTACTAATTTCTACCTCCAGGTGGACGTGTTGATTCTCGACGACGTTCAGTTCCTGGCGGGAAAGGAACGTACGCAGGAAACGTTCTTCCATATTTTCAATCACCTGCACCAGACGGGCAAGCAGATTATCATGACTTCTGACCGCCCGCCGAAAGATTTGCAGGGCTTACAGGATCGTCTGTTGTCGCGGTTCAAGTGGGGGCTGTCGGCAGATTTGCAAATGCCGGACCTCGAATCCCGGATTGCTATCATCATGAAGAAGTTGCATGGTGACGGCGTTGATATTGATTACGAAGTGATCGAATATTTGGCTCACTCGATTGATACCAACGTACGGGAACTGGAAGGAGTCGTCGTGTCGCTCATCGCTCAGGCCACATTGCTGCGGCGGGAGATTGACATGAATCTGGCCCGGCAGGTACTCCGCAACATTGTTCAGGATTCCGAACGGGAAGTCACCATCGAAACCATCATGGAGACGATTTCCCAGCATTACCGGATCAGTTTGCAGGATATGAAAGGCAAGAGCCGCAAGAAAGAGATTGTCTTTCCCCGGCAGGTCGCCATGTATTTTGCCAAAGATTATACCGATCTATCCCTCAAATCCATCGGATACCATTTCGGTGGCCGCGATCACTCGACGGTCATTCACGCCATTCAGACCATCTCCGAACTCAAGGAGCACAATGCGGAGGTAAAGGCACAACTGCAGGAATTACAGAAAAATTTCGGCAAGAAAAGTTAAGACTGCTTTTCTTTGTGGCTTTCAACCTGCACTGAATGATTCATCATCTTCGCCGTTCCCAGGTCGATGTACAGGCGTATGATGCCTGCGTGGAGCAATCCGAATGGGGCACCATCTACGGACTTTCCTGGTGGCTGGATCAGGTCTCACCCGACTGGGAATGCCTGGTTTGGCAGGAACAATCCTCCCAACTGTACCGAGCCGTTTTACCCGTACCCGTCCAGCGACGCTATGGGATACGCATGGTGCATCAGCCCCTGTTTTGTCAGTTTCTGGCTTTGTATTCGGCTGAATCACTTCCCGTAGCCATTCAAAAGGATTTTATAAAGGCCCTGCTGGCTAACTATGCGCTCATTGCCACTTATCAACTCAACTTTCCCGAAGCTTCAATACTGAGTAGCTTTCCAGCGTTAAACCTTCGTCAGCTGCATACGCATCTACTATCGCTGGATGCTCCGTATGAAATCCTTTACCAGGGTTACAATCGGGATCGCAAAATGAATGTCAAGCGGGCGTATCAGGCGGATTGGACCTGCCGGGAAGGAAGCGATATCACCCCATTAGCGGAATTTTTCAGGCAGCATCACGCGCATCAAATTGAAGGTGGGGTTCACCCAGGAGCTTATGCCTTGCTAAAAACGTTGTTTGAAGCGTGTGAAAAACGGGGCTATTCGGACTTATGGTATGCCGAAAAAGACAGTCGGGTAGAGGCGGGAGCCTGGTTTGTAACCTTTCAGCAACGAACCCTGTACCTGTTTAATGCGGCTACGCCGGAAGGTAGGAAAGCCAATGCTCGAACGTTTTTAATTGATCAGTTTATTCGGCAGCAGGCCGGAAGGCAGGCGTGGTTTGATTTTGAAAGTGCCAATGTACCCAGCATTGCCGAGTTCTACGCCAGTTTCGGGAGTCACGTAGTCGCCTACTATGAACTGCGAAGCAATCGGCTACCGAAAATCATTCAATGGCTATGGAAACTGAAAAATCGCTTGTTGCGGTAGGGCTTTTTACTGCCAGTTAAAGGTTTCTTTCATCCCCCGGTAATCTTTCAAATCCATGGCTACCGATCCAACTACTAAGTCAAATTCTACTTTAACGGGCACTTTATTGGCATCATCCGACACCCAGATGCGAATAGCTTCTTTGCCATCGAATAACTGGTTGTTGGGCATTTGAGGGATGATCCGGTGCGTGTTGAGCTTACCGTATTTGGTCTTGATGACTTCTTTGCCGGCGTACCGAATCCGTAGATCGATAAACTCATTGTCATAAAACATCTTAACGGCCGTGAGTTGTCCCGTTTTCATTTTGTTGAAATCCAGACCCCGTACGTAGAAATAGGCACTCACTACGTCGTACACGTCTCCGGGTACCTTAAAATCTTTAACGACTTCGGCTGAGTTTTTGCCTTTGGAAACGGAAGTAAGTTTATCGCCTTCCTGATCAAAAGAAACGCGTTGCTCCTTGTAGTAGCGACCCTCCTGTTGTTTCATGGCAAAGTCAATCGGCAACATGGTTTGTGGATCCATGTACGAGGTCCAGCTATCACGGATTTTAGTAACCAGATCAAAAGCCCCCGTCGTTCGTCCGATGGCCGTTACCCGGTAACAGGCTTTTCCTTTCACCCGGTGAAATTTATCACTCACATCCACGATGGCCTCGGCGGCATTGATAAACCCGTAATGCACCCGATATTCCAGATGTTCGCCCTGATTGATAACCGAGTCTACTTTAGGCTCCGGTTGTGTGAACGCCAGTAAACACCCTACCAGACAACTACCTACCAACGTAAAAAATGTATAACTACGGAACCTCTTCATGCAATAGTGGGGATAGGATCAAGTCGCCAGGTTTCTATGCTGCAACTTTAAATCTTTTCAGTAGGGTTTCAAAGTGGCACGGCGATGTTCTTGCTTAGCGGCCGTATTTTGCTTTTAAATGCTGTAAATAACGCTTAAAGTCACTATTAAATTTTTCCCGGAAGTCAACTTCGAATTCATTTCTCCGGGAATTATACGTTGAAAAACCGACGAAAAAAGCATTGTTTACATCCGTGGGCCAGCTTCGCTTTTTCACGTGAGACAAATCCTGGTACAGGGAATCCGACTGCTGTAGGATTTGCCCGATCAGCCTTCGTTTGAGCTGATCCTTCCGAGCCTTGGGCAGATGGTCCGTAAAGCTTTCGTATAGACGATCCAGTAACTCTTTTCCATGATTAAAATGCTGGATATACCGTTCACGAAACACTTTTCCTTCCTGATAACTGCGATACTGCGGTGAATCGGTTCCAAAACGCTGTGCCAAAAACCGTACGGCTCCGTAATCGCCAATAAAGTTGGCCAGGTTTTCATTGAATTCATGCTGATTCTTGATGAATAAGGTAGAATGAGTCATTTCGTGCATAATTAGGCTCGCCAATCGCCCTTCTGACAATTGCAGCATCCCCGAAAGAATGGGATCATGAAAGTAACCCAGCGTACTGTAGGCGGAGACGGGACTAATTTCGGTATCATAATCCTTCCAGAGCTGGGCTTCCTGTTTGGCTTTTTCCAAATCGAAGAAACCCTTATACGTAAACGAACCGATGAGTGGAAACGAAAACTCAACGGCTTTAATCCGATACGGTTCCGCGACCGTAAGTACGTAACAGATGGGTTTATTCTGTTGATCGAAATAGGTTTGGTAATTGGGCGTAGCATTGAGGCCAAGCGAGTCGATGGCAAACTGCCGGATTTCTTCAACAAAGCGAAGTTTGGCTTTTACTGAATCGGGGACTGCTGGATCCGTCAGTACTTCTTCGACGGGCTTAGCCTGGAGAATGACCCGAGCTCCTCCACTGAGTTGGCCGTAGCCATAGCTCACCCAATCCCACTGCCAGATGATCAATACAAGCAGTAATACGCTCAAACTCAGAAAGACTCGCTTCAGGATACGTTTCATGGAAAAATTCTAGGGGAAACCGGAAAATCAATAATATTTCTTTTTTTATAAACGGATATTCATCCAATCGTGTTTTCAAAGTAACTATGTTTCTGTATTCAGGACGTGGCAGCGTATCTTTTGCGGATTGATTAAAAAAATACAACAATTTTTAGTCAATGGTTAGGATATTTGCCCGAAAAGCAGTAATTTTAGATCATATTCTTCACCCAATAGCTCGTTTTTTGATACATGGCACAAGCAACCGGTACTGATGCAGGACAGAAATTGAAAGCTCTGCAAACGACCATTGAAAAATTAGACAAAACCTACGGTAAAGGTACGGTCATGCGTCTTTCAGACGCTAAAGTGCTCGATATTCCCGTCATTTCAACGGGATCACTGGGTCTTGATCTGGCCTTAGGCATTGGTGGCGTGCCCCGGGGACGGGTCGTAGAAATCTACGGACCTGAATCGTCCGGTAAGACGACCATCGCGATGCATTGCATTGCGGAGGCCCAAAAGAAAGGGGGTTTAGCCGCTTTCATTGATGCTGAACACGCCTTTGATCGTAGCTATGCGGAAAAATTAGGTATTGACACGGGCAATTTGTTGATTGCTCAACCCGACAACGGGGAGCAGGCTTTGGAAATTGCCGAGCATCTGATTTCTTCAGGTGCCATTGATATTATTGTGATTGACTCCGTAGCTGCTCTGGTACCCAAAGCCGAAATTGAAGGCGACATGGGTGATTCCAAAGTAGGTCTGCAAGCCCGTTTGATGTCGCAGGCCTTGCGTAAGATGACGGGTATTATTAATAAAACGTCCTGCTGCTGTATCTTCATTAACCAGCTGCGGGAAAAAATCGGTGTGATGTTCGGTAACCCCGAAACGACTACCGGTGGTAACGCTTTGAAATTCTATGCTTCGGTTCGTTTGGATATTCGCCGGGCCGGACAAATCAAAGAAGGAGCCGATAGTATTACGGGTAACCGTACCCGCGTGAAAGTGGTGAAAAACAAACTGGCTCCTCCATTCAAAGTCATCGAGTTTGACATCATGTACGGCGAAGGTATTTCCAAAGTAGGCGAGGTCCTTGACTTAGCCGTTGAACTGGAAATCGTTAAGAAATCCGGTTCTTGGTTCAGCTACGGTACCAACCGTCTGGGTCAAGGTCGGGATGCCGTGAAGGAGTTGTTGAAAGACAATCCGGAACTGCTTGACGAGCTGGAAGCCAAAATCAAGGAGAAGGTGAAAGGGGATGACGAAGCACTCGTCGATACGCTGGAGCCGAACGTAGTAGATGATGGCAAAGAAGAGTAATACGTAATAAAAAACCCGCTGACTTTAGTCAGCGGGTTTTTTATTGGATTTATACGTAAATCATTTTCTTGGTCATACCGCCGTCCACGAAGAAATTCTGACCCGTGATAAAAGAGTTGTCGGGGTTGAGTAAAAAGAGAACCATGCGAGCGATATCCTCGGCTTGCCCTACGCGGCCCGCCGGATGCTGCTCATGATCGGCTTTACTCAATTTTTCAGGCTGACGGGCAGATGATTTCTTCAACGAAGAGACATCAATCCAGCCCGGAGAGATGCAGTTCACCCGTACATCAGGACCTAAGCTGATGGCTAAAGAATGAGTTAGGGCAAAAATGCCGCCTTTGGACGCGGAGTAGGCAAAAGTCCCCGGCTCCGACTGAAACGCTCGCGTCGAACACATATGGATGATGGATCCCTTGGTCTTTTTCAGGTGAGGGGCCGCCAGCTTGCTAGCATAAAAAGGACCTGATAAGTTAATACCCAAACCTTGATCCCAGTCTTCGAACGTCCATTCTTCCAGGGGCTTGGCTTCAAATACCGCCGCATTATTGATAAGGACGTCCAGATGGCCGTACTTGGCAAGGGTGGTCGCAAAGGCCGCTTCTACTTCGGCTATTTTCCCTACCTGACAGCGTACCGTCAGTAGGGGGCCTAGGTTTGTTAAAGCCTGTTCGGTTTCGGTGAGTGCTTCTTCGTCAAAATCCCAAATAGCTACTGCGTAACCATTCTGTAATAAATCTTGAGCTAGTACCCGGCCAATGCCCTGAGCTCCACCCGTTATAATTGCTACTTTTTCCTTCATGATTGATGCGTTAGTCATGAAAGAGAGGGCTCAAAAAAGTATACAATGGCTTTAACGGGGGTCGTCAATCTGTCCTTTCATTCGGTATCGAAGCAGTACTTTTTTGCCGGAGACTTTTTCCAGCATCGGACGAAGAATTTTAGTAGCGTTTAGCTTCGTTTGTTCCAAAATACCCTGTTGGATAGCCGAGGTTTGTACCTGTTCCTCCGCTTTTTTGAACGCCTGCTCAATCAAAAGTGCCTCATCACTGAAAGCGAATTCCGTATTGTATACTTTCGATTTCGAATGATCGACCCGGGCCAGGCAGATTTCTGGATCGGGTAAACGTACAATTAGCGTATCCCCCGTTTCTCCCAAATCGGTAACCGTCATCTTCGTCAAATCCAGACAACCGACGGCTTCGCCCTGAATAATGAGTAGTGCTTTCGCATCGGGTAAAAACTGACGGGTGATCTGCTGATCGACGACATCGCGAAAATTGTATTTAACCAGCTCTAGTTTGCCCAGCGAGGTAATTTCGCGTAGTACAATATTATGATTGGAAACCACCTCGGGCTCCGGTCTTTGCAAAAAGAACTTTCGTGATTTAAGTTGTTCCCAGCCGTAAATAGCCGCCGCCAGAAGCAGCACTACAAAGAGAATACGAATCAAAAAACGCATAGACTTATCCTGCTAAAGTACCATCAAATTACAACCTCGAATATCAGAGTTATCGAAGCGACCCAGTACCCGAAAACTATTGGCCTCGGGCCCATAACTGCCTAAATCTTTCGTCTCTAAAAAACTGCACGAATCAATATTGGCCAGGTCAATTACATTGAGTCCGCCCGAACGCCGCGAAGGTTCATTGCGGGAATAATACGTAAACGGATCATTGACATCCCGGAGACTAATCTGCAAACTCGGCGGTAGATGAAACAAACCTTCGCCAAAAGAGTATCCTTGGGATAGCAATTCCGTCATGCCATATTCGGAATGAATGACGGGTACGTGAAAGGCTTTCGTAAGTAGTTGATGGACTTCTTCCCGAAGCAATTCCTGCCGCCGGCCTTTCATACCGCCCGTTTCCATGATTATCAGTTGAGGCATGTCTTCCAGAAACGATAAATCGGCCGTTTCCGCCAGATCAAGCAGGGCAAACGTGACCCCGATTAAAAGCACTTTACGCTGCCGGTCCGGTTGAAGGGCCCGAAGGCGTTCGAGCAGCTCATCCGTATTATGCAGGTAAAAACCCGAATAGTCCGACTGATTCTTCTCTACAAAATGCCGGACCATGTGGACCAGCGAAGAATTACTCCGTTCGAGGTAGGAGGGCAACAAAGCCAAGATGTGAAAATCTTGCAAGGGACCGTAAAAGCGTTCAAAAATCTGTTCACTAATCTGGTCATAAAAAGCCGGATCCGCTACGTAATGCTGACTCGTTACCTGTCCGGTAGTACCGCTACTGGCAAAAATAAGGGGGCTGGAAACGGGGGTAGAGAGTACGGGATGGGTTTTAAAAAACTCAAGGGGCAAGTACGGGATTTGTGCTACCGTCTTCACTTGCGTAGGGGAAATCCGTAAATGCCGTAAATATTCCTGATACACCGGATTTTGAGCCGCCTGAAACTGAAAAACTTCCAAGGCCAGGGCTGGAAAAGAGGTTTCTTCCAACGCTAATACGCGGTCTTTAAGCTCCTGCTGAATGGACATGATGATTACTAAAAAGCAGTACGTAGGTAAAAGACGAGGGCTGAAATCGAAGTCAAGTGCCGGGCAATCCGATTGGGCAATTCCTTTCTAAAGGGCAAAATGCAGCGCAATTTTAATTTACCAAAGGGCTTACGTAACTTTCCGCCCGTCTCGTCGTTTATGACAGAGACGAAATGATTTAGGTTCCTATGAAACGATTATTATTTATCTTTTCCATAACGATAGCGGTATTGGCCCTGGCCAGCTGTACGGCTGAGCCGGATTTTTCGAATGTACCCATGCTACTGGACGGTTCGACGACGCTTACCAAGTACGCCAACATTCGAGATCGTCTGGGAAATGCCCAGGATTCACTGGTGATTGGCGTGAAGTTTCAGGATGGAGACGGAGACTTGGGCCTTTCACCGGGTACCTATCCCCAGGATTCCATTCAATTTAATAACGGATTTAATTACGAAGTACGTACGTTTCGTCGGATCAGAGGACAATTTCAGGACGTAAGTGCCTCCTTCGGGGTTTCTAACTCTGGAAATTTCCCGCGGCTCCGTACCGATAACAAAGTAGGTCCCATTGAAGGAACACTGCAACGGGCCATCATGGTACCTTACGGAGCGGTGACGCGGAATGACACGCTTAAATTCATGATTCGCATTCGGGACCGGGGCATGAACGTCAGCAATGAAGTGGAAACACCTTCCGTAGTGGTGCGGGCTCAGTAAAAACTAGCGATGATCGTACCTAAAAAAGAGCCGGTTTCGACCGGCTCTTTTTTAGGTACACTAGTTTCAGGAGGGGAGTGAAATACGAAAGGTAGTGCCTTTGCCGGGCTCCGATGCTTTCACATATAAACGTCCCCGGTGGTAATTCTCAATGATCCGTTTAGCGAGCGTTAGGCCCAAACCCCAGCCGCGTTTCTTGGTACTAAAACCAGGATTAAACACCTGCTTCCATTGCGATTTTGGAATGCCTTTTCCCGTATCGCTGATGTCGATATACGTTTGTCCCGCTTTTTCCCAGAGGTGAATCCGTAGTTCGCCTACGCCTTCCATGGCATCAACGGCATTTTTGCACAGGTTTTCAACGACCCATTCAAACAGATTTCGGTTGACGGGGATCATCTTACCCGCGGGGATTTCATTGTTGACGTTCCATTTGATCTTGGAGGAAACCCGCCGTTTCAAATAATCCACAAACTGCTCGACATGCTGAGCCAAGGGTTCGGGATGTAGCGTTGGTACGGAACCAATATTGGAGAAACGGGCAGTAATGGTTTCCAGTCGTTCTACATCCTTTTCCACCTCCAGTACAAATTCGGTTTCGTAGCGATCCGGGTCCGTTTTGAAGTATTCCACCCAGCCTTTCAAACCCGAAAGCGGCGTACCTAATTGGTGAGCGGTTTCTTTGGCTAGACCTACCCAAACCCGGTTTTGCTCCGATCGCCGAGACGCACTAAAGGCTAAATAAGCTAGATAGCCAAAGACCAGTAAGCCCAGTAGCATGATAACTGGATAATACTGAAGCTGGGTAAAGAGGAAAGAATGGCTAAAGTAAATGTATCCTTTGCCAAAGCCGCCATCAATTTCGATGGGGGGATGCGTCGTTTGAAATTCCTGCGATTTTTGCTTGAGAAAGGCCGGAATTTCTTGGGTATTCTCCGGTAATTTTAAGTTAATGGATTGATATTGACCCTGATACTCATAAATGACCGGAATCTCGGTATTGATCTTCACGACCTTATCGAAAAAGAAATTAACGTCCGTTTCAACCGGACTCGTCAGGGCGTACTCTAAGCTTTCCGCGTACAGACGTACTTCTTCTTCTTCGTGGGATTCCAGGCGGACAATAAGGGTATTTGTATAGTAAAACCAGGCACCCGAGAAGGCCATCAGTATTAATAAAATACCAATTTTAACCTGATTTTTCTGCTGATATAAATCGCCGGAAAGCATCCGGGCGGGCAGACTTCCCAGCCGATTTTCGGAACGTAATTTGGGGGGGGCAGGAGCCGTACTATTCTTCATTTCATAAGTGCCAACGTCGAACCCATGGACGTCGGTATACAGAGAGTAAGCAAAAATTGAAAACGAGCTAAATCCGTGGAGATCAGCGGACAAATCTCGACTATTTCAATGATTTTCATCAGGTTTTTCTATGACTAAATTGGAAAATTCAATAAGTAATTTTGATCCATTCTAAATAAAAAAGAATGGGATTTATTACGACCTAGTGTAAGTTATCCTGACGTATTTTTGTGTGATTTTAGTGAAAGCAGATGGCTAATACGTTTCGAGCAATCAGTTTATCGTACAAAACCGCTCCCTTGGCAGTCCGGGAGTTGGTGGCATTGGATGAGAGCGAAGCCAAAACGTTTTCCTTGAAATTGAAAGAACTCTTCGGTTTTCAGGATATTTTGGCAGTATCAACGTGCAATCGTACGGAAATATATTACACGGCTGAGGCAGACTATGCCGAGTCGATTATTAAGTTACTGGCTATTGAAAAAGGTCTGGAAAAACCCGCTGACCTACCCGAATACTTCGTCAATCTAAGCGATCAGACGCAGGCCATTCGGCATTTATTCGAAGTGGCTACTGGTTTGCATTCGCAGGTGGTTGGCGATCTCCAGATTCCTAATCAGGTAAAACATTCGTACCAGTGGGCGGTGGACGCCGATGTAGCGAGTCCCTTCCTGCACCGGTTGATGCACACGATTTTCTTCGCCAGTAAACGCGTATCTCAGGAGACCAGTTTCCGCGACGGAGCCGCTTCGGTTTCGTACGCAACGGTGGAATTGATCGCTGACTTAACGCAGAATCATACCTTACCCAAAGTTCTCGTCGTAGGTCTGGGTGAGATTGGTACGGACGTGGTGAAGAACTTGGCCGACAAGGGTTTTGCTCAGATTACGTTACTCAATCGTACGTATGCGAAGTCAGTGAGCTTGGCGGAAGGTACCGATTTTCGGGTAGCGGATTGGGAGAATTTGGAAGCGGAAGTAGCCCAGGCGGATGTGATTGTTTCTTCCCTACGCGTAGCAACTCCGTTGTTTACCAAAGCGTTTGTCGAGCAACTCAATATTCTAACCTTCAAGTACTTCATCGATCTTTCCGTGCCGCGTAGCGTAGCTCCGCAGGCGGAAGAAGTACCCGGAGCACTGGTATACGCCATCGACGACATTCAAGCCAAAGCGAACGCTGCTCTGCAACGCCGCCTGGAGTCTGTACCACAGGTACACCGCATTCTGGACGAAGCCATGGCTGGTTTTCAGGATTGGTCGAAAGAGATGGTGGTATCCCCCACGATTCAAAAATTCAAACAGGCCCTGGATCAGATTCGCAAGGAAGAACTGGCCCGTCAGCTCAAACACCTGACGCCCCAGGAAGCCGAGAAATTCGATAAATTGACGTCTAACATCGTCAACCGTATTTTACGTTCACCGGCTGTCAATCTGAAAAACGCTTGTCGTCGCGGCGACGCCGATCAGTTGGCCGATGTGCTTTCGGAACTGTTCGATTTAGAGCGGCAGGCTGAACCTAAATAAGCGTACACTCGCTTTCAAAAGTGTCATATCAACGAGCGAAAAACGGAAGGGCGGAGATTTCTCCGCTCTTTTTTTATGCCTTATCGGTAAGCTTTCTGGTACTGAGCGGGGGTAAGACCCGTCAATTCTTTAAACTGGCGGTTGAAATTGGAAATGGTATTGAAACCGCTTTCGTAACAGATTTGCGTGATCGTCAGCTTCCCTTCCATGAGTAGTTTGCAGGCGTAGCCAATCCGTACTTCACTGACAAACTCGGAGAACGTACGATTCGTACGGGTTTTAAAATACCGGCAGAAAGCCGAAGCACTCATACCCGCCAGCGAAGCCATCTCGTCCAGGCGAATCTCCTGCTGAAAATGGTCCAGTACATAATCGTGTACTTTCTGCATGCGTTCGGTTTCCGAAACTTTGTGCGTATTGACGTAGCCCAGACTGGCAATGGCCTGACATTCCTCACTGTGAGCCAATTCATCCAATAGCGTCAATAGGTGTAGAATGGCCTGGAAACCCGTTGCCTTGAGCAGTTGCTTCATGCTTTCCCGAATCTGCTCCCGCAAGCGGCCTTTGATTTCTACGCCGCGAACCGCGTGCTGAAAAAAGCTCTGGAGTATGTGCATCTCCGGTCGCTGGAAAAAATCAGTACCCAGAAAATCTTCCGTAAAGTACACGACAATTCCTTTGGTTTGTAGCTGCGAATGCGTTTGAAAATACGGCGGGTCGCTTCGCCAGAGGTGCGGAATGTTAGGTCCTAAAAAGACCGTATCGCCCGGTTCGAAGGGCTGAATATTGTCACCAATGAATCGCGTACCCGTTCCTTCTTCCACCGTAAATAATTGGTAGTGGGGATGGAAATGCCAGTTCGGATCAAAGTAGGGCGAGACCAATTCCTGCATCGTAAACGAAGCAACGGGGTTCTCAATGGTTTTCCGAAGAGCAGACTTCATAGGTGTATCTAATCTTATTTTGCAGAATAAATAATCAAAAATACAAAATAGGTCAAAATACAGTAGATGTTGGTCAAAGATGACGGAGTTTTTATCATTTTCCCGACATAAAATTGTATCATGATCTACAGCATGAATCTGCTCCTGTGGGGGCCTACTCTGGACGAATCGTTTTTTCCAACGCTGGAAGAAATCAGAAACATTGGTTTTGGTGGCGTAGAAGTGCCGATCTCTTCAACCAATCCCCAATTTTACCGCAGCTGGGCGGATCGCCTGGATGAGCTGGGACTCAAGCGGCAGGCCGACGTGATTTGCGGACCGGACCATAATCTGATCAGTTCAGACGCGGCCATGCGAAAAGCTACGCTGGAACACCTGCACCGCAGTGTGGATTGTGCCGTAGCGCTAGGAGCCACGCACCTCATGGGCCCGTATCATTCGGCCTTGGGGGTCTTTACGGGTCAGCCCGCTACAGCCGATGAGTGGAAATGGGGCGTAGAAAGCATACAGATTCTGGCGGAGTACGCTCAGCAACAAGGCATTCGACTGGGTTTGGAATACCTCAACCGTTTTGAAATGTATCTGACGAGTTGCGGGGAAGAACTGGCTCGTTTTGTCGATGACGTCAACCATCCCAACTGCCAAATCATGTTCGATACGTTTCATGCCAACATAGAGGAGAAAAACATCGGCGACACCATCCGGCAACTCGGCGACCGCATCACCTTCGTACAACTTTCGGAAAATGATCGATCGACACCCGGTAAAGGAAACGTAGCCTGGGATTCCGTATTTCAGGGTCTTCGTGACATCAACTACCAGGGTTGGCTGAGTATCGAAGCGTTCAGTACCAAATTAAGTGTAGCCAATATCTGGCGAAAAATGTTCGATTCGGAAGAGCAACTCATGCGGGATGGGCTGGGGTTCATTCAAAGCAACTGGGAAAAGCAGCCCGTCTCTTCGTTCGTAAGCAACGGCCATACGGCCTAAGGTCTCATTGTATATCCTCTAATCACTAGTACGCATGTCAAAACCCATTAACATTGCTATTGTAGGTCTGGGCTTCGGAGCCGAATTTATCCCCATTTATCAGCGTCATCCCCATGCAAATATGTACGCGATTTGTCAGCGTACGCCCGAAAAACTCAACGCCGTAGGAGACGCCTTTGGCATTGACGTTCGGTATACCGATTACGATGAATTGCTGAAAGATCCCAACGTTGACGCCGTTCACATCAATTCACCCATTCCTAACCACGCCGAACAAAGCCTGAAAGCTTTACGGGCGGGCAAACACGTGGCCTGTACCGTACCCATGGCCACGACAGTAGAAGAGTGTCTGGAAATTGTGAAGACCTGCCGCCAAACGGGTAAAAAATACATGATGATGGAAACGGTGGTCTACAGCCGTGAGTTTCTATTTGTGAAGGACTTGTACGAAAAAGGAGAGCTGGGTAATGTACAGTTTCTCAAAGCCAGTCACCAGCAGGACATGGACGGCTGGCCCGATTACTGGCCTGGCTTGCCACCCATGCACTACGCCACGCACTGCGTAGGCCCCGTAGCAGGTCTGCTCAAATCCAGCCCTGAATATGTCTCGTGCTTTGGCTCAGGTACCATTCGACAAGAGCTGGCTCAGATTCACAACTCGCCGTTTGCCGTTGAATCCGCTCACATCAAATTCAAAAACAGTGATCTGTCGGCGTATGTCTACCGTTCGCTCTTCGATACGGCCCGGCAGTACCGCGAAAGTTTTGAGGTATACGGTTCGAAAAAATCGTTTGAATGGCCGCTGATTGAAGGCGAAGAGGCCGTAATCCATACTGCCAAGAAAGAAGAACACGAAATTCCGGAACGCGTCACCGTACCCGATTTCGCTCATTACTTACCCGAAGAAATTCAGGATTTTACCACCAAAGGCGTATACGACGTCGCCGAAAACACGCACCTGAGCTTTACCCAGGGCAGTGGTCACGGCGGTTCGCACCCGCACCTGGTGCATGAATTCCTGATGGCTTTGGTTGAAGACCGCGAACCCTTTCCCAATGCTGTACAGTCGGCCGAGTGGACCAGTGTGGGAATTCTAGCTCATGAATCAGCTCTACAGGGCGGAAAACTCCTGTACCTGCCTGATTTTGAGAATGCCTGAGTGTAGAAAGAACCCTACAGGAATAAGCGTTCCTGTAGGGTTGATACAGAGCTAAACCTTTTTATGAATGAAAAAAATTCTTGCGGGACTAGCCGCCCTGAGTCTACTCTCGCTAACGTATTGTACGCGGCAGCCGGGCTCTTCGGCTTCGCAGCCAAAGACCGAGGGGCGGAGGATTGAGATTCTGTTTCTGGGCGACAATGGGCACCACCGGCCCATACAAATGGCTCCTATACTGATGGAAGGATTGGGTAACAAGGGAATCAACCTGAGTTATACCGATCGACTGGAAGATTTAAATCCAGAAAACCTCAGCAAATACGACGGTCTATTGGTGTTTGCCAACTGGGACAGCCTGCCACCAGCTCCTGAAAAAGCCCTGGTCGATTTTGTCAAAGGTGGCAAAGGGCTGATCGCCGTACACTGTGCTTCCTGGTGTTTCCGTAACTCCAGTGCCTTCGTCAATGACATGGTAGGGGGGCAATTCTGGAAACACGGCTGGGATACCATTCAGCCCGTGTGGGCCAAGCCCGATCATCCGGCCATTTTTGGTGCCAAGCAATTCAAGACGGTAGACGAAACCTATCTGCACAAAAAACTGGCGGCGGATAATGTCGTACTTACCGAGCGAATCATCGACGCCAAGCAGGCCAAAGACAAACCCGGTCAGAAAACCGAACCCTATACCTGGGTTCGTAATTTTGGCAAGGGCCGCGTATTCTACACGGCTTACGGCCACGACGAGCTTACCTGGAAGCAAACGGGTTTTCACGATCTGATGGAAAAAGGGATCAAATGGTCCGTAGGGGATAAGGTCGCTGGTGAGTTGCAGAAGCTGAATCCTAAACCTTTCGTGTATCAGGAAGCGAACCTTCCCAACTACGAAAAACGGCCTGGGCCGCAACTTAAGCCCGATCCGCTTTCGCCCGAAGAATCGATGAAGCATTTGCAGGTAAATCCGGATTTTACGCTGGGTTTATTTGCTGCGGAGCCCAACGTACAGCACCCCATCGCCCTTAGCTGGGATGAGAAAGGTCGCATGTTCGCCATTGTTACGCTCGATTACCCCAACGAACGCAAAGACACGGGCGGCCGGGATTACATCCTCATGTTAGAAGATACCAATGGCGATGGCAAAGCCGACAAGTTTACTAAGTTCGCCGATAACCTGAGTATTCCGACGAGCCTAGTGGCTTACGATGGAGGTTTTATCGTTTCGCAGGCACCGGACATGCTGTTTTTAAAGGATACGGACGGCGACGGGAAAGCCGATGTCCGCAAGGTGTTGATGACGGGTTTTGGTACCATGGATACGCACGCTGGTCCGAGTAACCTGCACTACGGCTTCGACAACTGGATTTACGGTTCGATTGGCTATTCCGGCTTTAACGGTACCGTGGGTGGGAAGAAGCACCAGTTTGGTCAGGGCTTTTTCCGCTTTAAACCCGATGGCTCGGAGCTGGAGTATCTGACGTCTACCTCCAATAATACCTGGGGATTGGCCTTTGACGAAACGGGAAATCTTTTTGGCTCCACGGCCAATAACGATCACGGTTGGTACATGGCCATTCCCAACCGGTACATGCTGGGTTGGGACAAGCTTCGCCTCCGCGGCGGTCGCAGTACGGATACGCACAAAGACATGAAAGTCCTAACCCGGATTCGTCAGGTCGATGTCTTCGGCGGATACACGGCGGCGGCTGGTCATAATTTCTACACGGCCCGGAGTTTCCCGCAATCCTACTGGAACCGCGTCGCCTTTGTTAGTGAACCTACGGGCCACATCATCCACCTGAACACGATGGAAAAAGATGGGACGGACTATCACGATAAAAACGATTTCAACCTCGTGGCCGGAGCCGATGAGTGGTTTTCACCCGTATTCGCTGAAGTAGGTCCGGACGGAGCCGTATGGTTTGCCGATTGGTACAGCTTCATCATCCAGCACAATCCGACGCCGAAAGGTTTCGAAAATGGAGGCGGAAATGCGTATGTGACAGACCTTCGGGACAATACGCACGGACGCATTTATCGCATTGCATACAAAAAAGCTCCGGCGTATCAGCCACTCGCCCTTTCCAAGGATCAGCCTGAAGCGTTAGTCAAGGCCCTCACCAGTGACAACATGTTCTGGCGGCAGGCGGCTCAGCGATTACTGGTCGAACGCGGGAAGTCAGACGTTCTGCCGCAGTTATATGCGCTGGTGAAAAACCAGTCACTCGATGCCATTGGTTCAAATCCCGGAGCGATTCACGCGCTGTGGACGCTGCACGGATTAGGAGCGTTGAATGGTTCGAATGCGGAGGCTTTCCAAATCGTTACGGCGGCTTTGAAACATCCGGCAGCTTCCGTTCGTAAAACGGCGGTTCAGGTATTGCCCAAAAATGCATCTACGGTAGCTAGTTTGTTACAGGCCAATACGCTGAATGATTCTGAGCCACTGGTAGGCTTGAATACGTTACTGGCTTTCACAGAAGCTCCTATGACGGCTGAAGTCGAAAAAGCCGTAGTCGCCGCTTTGGGCAATCCGAACTTTGTAGCTGATCGCTGGATGCCCGATGCATTCACGACCGTATTCAATGCCCGTGATTCCGAATTACTGAAAACGTTTTTAGCAAAAGCTCCCCGACAGGGACAAGCTTCGGCTTCTGCCAGTACCTCCGCCGCGATGGATCATTCCGCTCATCAGCATGGCATGGCGGAAGAAAAAGCTGCTGCCAGTACGGGTCCGAAAGCGGATATCGTCGTAACGCAGGTCAAACCTTCGACGCCCATGCCGACGGTAAGGGAAGGGATTTCATTCTCAGTGGAAGTAGAAAACCGGGGTTCCGCAGCGGTTCCCTCGGGTACACCGATTACGCTGAAAATCCACGCCGAAGGTCCAAACCTGAGCCGGGATTGGCTGAGCTATACGTTCGTCAAAGGTCTGAAAGCCGGAGAGAAAGCGTTCATTACCGAGTCCAATAACGGTCCTTGGGTAGGTCCGATGGGTCTGAGCTCAGATGTGCCTGGGAACTTTACCATTTCGGTAACGGCGGATCCGGACAACAAGATTCCGGAAAACCGGGAAGACAACAACACCTTCCGTTACGTGGTCAAGTACCAGCCGCTCAAAAATCTGACGGGTTTTGTACTTGAAAACGCCACCCGTGCCTACACGGCTACGGCTACCGAAGCAGAACTGCTGTCCTTCGCTGGCTTGCTGAAAGGCTTGAATGATACGGATGCCAAAGCGGTGCTGGCCGGTATGCGACGCGGCTGGGATCCCAAACGTAAGCTGGCTCCCTCGGCGGCAACGCAGCAGGTACTGGCCAGTCTGGATAAAGATCTCTCCAAAGACAATCAGAAACTGCTCAATAACTGGGCCGAACTGACCGGCTTACGCAAATCTGCGGAGAACGAAGTCGATCCTAATGTACAGACGGTGAAGATTAAGACGGTTACCGAAAAGCTTCAGTTTAGTTTGAAAGAGTTTACGGTAAAAGCAGGCCAGCCCGTAGAGATCATTCTCGACAATCCCGACCAGATGCAACACAACCTGGTGATTGGTAAACCGAAATCACTGGAAGTTATCGGAAAGGCCGCTGACGCCATGATTACACGACCCGACGCCGTCTACAAAAGCTACGTACCGGAGATTCCACAAGTGATTATCGCCACGAAGCTGGTCAATCCGGATGATAGTGCTCACCTGAAGTTTGTGGCTCCGGCGGAACCGGGCGACTATCCCTTCGTGTGTACCTTCCCCGGTCACTGGCGAATCATGAATGGGGTGATGCGGGTAGTGAAGGAGACGGCGAGTAGCAATTCAAAAAAATAACAAAACCCTAATACGTTAAAAAGTCGCTTTTCTCGAGGTAGAAAAGCGGCTTTTTTTATGCTTTAGCAGAAAATCCCGAAACGGATGTCGGTTGGTTAATGCCCTTCCCCGGCGTTTCTTCCTTCGAGAAAATGCCGACGGCAACGGGCTTCGTAACTGTCTTTTTCACCGAGTAAAATTTGTCCGGGCGTAGCTACTTTACGGTAGGAATAATTCGCTAACTCCCCGCAGACCACGCAGATGGCGTGTACTTTCGTTACGTATTCGGCAATGGCCATCAGGGAAGGCATAGGTCCGAATGGACGACCTTCCGAGTCCATATCCAAACCCGCAATGATCACGCGCTTGCCCGCATTGGCCAGTTCATGACAGACCGCTACAATCTCTTCATCAAAAAACTGAGCTTCGTCAATGCCGATTAGCTCACAATCTTCGGCCAACGCCAGAATTTCCCGGGCCGAAGCCACGGGGGTCGACTGAATCGAAGTAGCATCGTGGGAGACAACATGCTCGGCGTGATACCGTGTATCCAGAGCGGGTTTAAAAATGCGTACGTTCAGGCGAGCAATAATGGCCCGGTTCACGCGGCGGATCAATTCTTCCGTTTTTCCCGAAAACATAGAGCCACAAATCACCTCAATCCAGCCCATGTGGCAGCCGTCGGGTGTACGAAGTCCGTTGGTACGTTCAATAAACATCTGCGAATGATTTTGAGCCGGTCCTACCTCCGGCATCCTGAATCTGCAAAAATAACAAAGCAGCGACGAAACCGCCGCTGCTTTGGTCCAGGAGTCTGGTAATTTATTCGAAGTAGTTCATCGTGCGATAGCCACCTTTGTTGAGGTGCAGATCTTTTTTGAACAGGTCCAAATCAGCCGTCATCATATCATTGACCAGTGCGGGGAGGTCATATTTCGGCTCCCAGCCCAGTTGCGTTTTGGCTTTCGTTGGATCGCCGTGTAGCAGGTCTACTTCCGTCGGACGGAAATAACGCGGATCAATCGCTACGACTTCTTTGCCAATTTCAAGCTGGTATTCCGGATTATTGCAGGCAGTTACGTAGCCTTTCTCCTCGAGTCCTTCTCCTTTGAATTCCAGCTCAATGCCTACTTCTCCGAACGCCATCCGGATGAAGTCCCGTACTTTCGTCGTTACACCCGTAGCAATCACGTAATCTTCCGCTTTTTCCTGTTGCAGAATCAACCACATGGCCTCTACGTAATCTTTGGCATGGCCCCAGTCACGCAGCGAATCCAGGTTACCCATGTAAATCTTGTCGAGTACACCCAGCGCAATACGCGAAACGCCACGGGTAATTTTCCGCGTTACGAACGTTTCACCGCGTAAGGGAGATTCGTGGTTGAACAGGATACCGTTCACGGCAAACATATCGTAAGCTTCGCGGTAATTCACCGTAATCCAGTAGCCATACATCTTTGCTACGGCATAAGGGGAGCGGGGATAGAACGGGGTCGTCTCCGACTGAGGCACGGCCTGTACCAATCCGTACAGTTCTGAAGTAGAAGCCTGGTAAATTTTGGTCTTTTTTTCCAGTCCCAGGATCCGTACCGCCTCCAAGATCCGGAGTGTACCTAAACCATCTACCTGAGCGGTGTATTCGGGTTCGTCGAAACTAACCCGTACGTGTGACTGAGCACCGAGGTTATAAATTTCATCAGGTTGGGTTTCCTGAATCAGCCGGATCACGTTGGTAGAATCAGTCAGATCACCATAGTGCAAATGGAACCGAACGTCCTGCTCATGGGGATCTTGGTACAAGTGATCAATCCGCTCGGTATTAATGAGCGAACTGCGGCGTTTCACACCGTGCACTTCGTAACCTTTTTTTAATAAGAATTCTGCCAGATAGGCACCATCTTGGCCGGTGATTCCGGTGATAAGGGCTTTTTTCATGCGGTTGTATATCTAATCCACAATACGAGGGACTGCTAGGTTAGTAAACTAGTGGTAAGTATTGTTGTTTACAAAAAACTAATAAAATTGTAGAGGTACAAAACAATATGGACAAAATCCTTTACGGCTCATCCGTTTCGTTCGTATCCGTTGCCCGATTGTCGATGATTTTCAGGGCATCCCGAAGACTCACCCGGTCCGAAATCAGGGTGGAACCCGGGTACTCGTTCTTAATTTTATGGAAGTAACGTTCCGCGTCGAGGCGGGTAGCAAAGTCCCCTACGCGTAGGCGATACGTTGGATGGTTATAAGCAATATAGGTATTTAATTCACCGTAGTTTTGATAGATATATAGTTTCGCTGCTTCCATATCCGCACGCTTGGTGCCCGTGTAAAGTTGAATGCGGTAACCCGCCAGATACCGAACCCCTTTGTTTCGCTGAGCCAGGGTATCCAGCGTCAAATCCAGCTTTTTATTGATCGATTGCGTACTTGTACTACCGGGAGCGGTAACGGGTGTCGTCGGCTTCTTTTTTTCTTCGAGCGGAGCTTTTTTAACTTCGCTTGGCTCGTACCGGGGGCGGTAGGCGGCCAGATCCAGGTCGTAAGGCTTCGATGCATTGGAGGATCGGGTCGGAACAACTTTGGAAGAACAGGCCGTTAAGAGGCTTATTCCTACCAAGAAAATAAGCAATGTGGAGGGTTTCATAACCATATCAAAGCGTGGGTTTAGCAGGAAAAGCTAAACCAGTGACTCGTTGCGATTTACGTTTGGGGAAACAAATTTTCAGGGAATTTCCCGGAAATCAAACGTATTTCTGATAGAACTTTACCGAAGTTTGAAAAGGAATCCGGTTTATGCACCTACAGCAAGATATTTCTCTAAAGCCTTATACCACCTTTGGTATTGAGGCGAAAACCCGCTGGTTTACCGAAGTAAGCTCGGTAAAAACCTTGCAAGCGGTTTTGCAAGGCCATCGGGATACGCCCAAGCTCATTCTGGGCGGAGGTAGTAATGTGCTCTTAACGCAGGATTTCCCGGGTTTGGTGATTCGAGTGGTTATTCCAGGCATCGACATCGTCGCGGAAGATGCGGAATATACCTTCGTCAAAGCCGGAGCCGGTGTCGTTTGGCAGGAGCTGGTCGAAGCCTCGCTTGAGCTGGGTCTTTCGGGGCTCGAAAACTTATCCCTGATTCCGGGTTCGGTCGGAGCGTCGCCCATGCAGAATATTGGCGCGTACGGGGTAGAAATCAAGGACGTCTTCCACGCACTCGAAGCCCTGCACATCGAAACGGGTGAAATCCACAGTTTTAACGCGGCTGATTGCCGATTTGGTTACCGCGAAAGCGTATTCAAGCACGCCTACAAAGGACAATATGTGATCGTAAGTGTCACTTATAAACTTTCAAAAAAGCCTCACTACCAGATTAGCTACGGCGATATTCAAAAAACGTTGGAGGAAATGGGTGTTACTGAATTATCGAGTCGGGCCATTAGCCAGGCAGTCATTCACATTCGCCGGTCCAAGCTGCCCGATCCGGCTGAACTGGGCAATGCGGGCAGTTTCTTTAAGAATCCCGAAATCCCCGTGGCTCAGTACGAAACGCTAAAAGCTCAGTATCCCAACCTGCCGGGGTATCTCACTACGCCGGGACAAATCAAAGTACCCGCGGGGTGGCTCATTGAGCAGGCGGGTTGGAAAGGCTATCGCGAAGGGGATGCGGGTGTACACACCCGGCAGGCTCTGGTACTGGTCAATTACGGTCAGGCTACGGGCGAAGCGATTAAAAAGCTTGCCGAAAAGATACAGGCTTCCGTGCTAGAGAAATACGGGATTGCTCTGTCAGCGGAGGTGAATTTTATCTGAGGAAGTGCGGCTAGCCCAAAGCCTACTTAGCTCTAGATGAGTTCATCCGGTAAATGGTTAAAAAAATAGCCTGGTTCTTATACCAGGCTATTTTTTTAAATCATAATCTCACCTTTCAGATAGGCTACGGCTTCACCGGAAATTTCGACCCGGTCGCCCAGCAGTTGGAGCCACAGCTCACCACCCCGGGCTGAAATCTGACGGGCGAACAATTCGGTTTTTCCTAGTTTCTCTGCCCAATACGGCACGAGTACGGTATGGGCTGAACCCGTCACCGGATCTTCATCTACGCCTGAAGCGGGGGCAAAAAAGCGACTGACAAAATCTGCGTCCGTTCCTACCGAACTCACGATGACGCCCCGGGCTCCGATGGTGCGTAGCTGACGATGGTCGGGATTGAGTCCAGCAATCTGTTCTTGTTCTTCCAGAATCACTAAGTAATCATTGGTCCGGCCCCGTAATACTTCTAAGGCACGACTCAGGCCCAGGCTTTCCAGCAAACCTTCGGGAATCTCCGTGGCCTGGGGTGGGTTAGCCGGAAAATTCAATGTAAGTCGAGAGTCCTGCCGACGAACCGTCAGCAAGCCCGAATTGGAATGAAAGCGAATCTCGTCCTGCGTGTAACCTAAAAATTCGTACAGTACGAAGGCAGAGGCTACCGTCGCATGACCACACAAGTCAATTTCTACCGTCGGCGTAAACCATTTCAATTCGTAATCATCGCCTTTTTGAACGAAAAAAGCTGTTTCCGCCAGATTGTTCTCCGCAGCAATCTTGAGCATTGTTTCTTTGGGCAGCCATTCCTGTAAGGGAACCACTGCAGCGGGATTTCCTTTGAAGAGGGTATTCGTGAAGGCATCCACCTGATAAATGGGAAGTGTCATGGCTTGTGATTGGTTAGAACGCGAAGTAAGAACTTGCTCGGGACTGGTCGTATCGTTGGATCAAAAAAACTTCTGATGGTAAAGTTACCAGCGGTAACGCAGCTGTACTTTCACGTCCGTGCGGTACGAATGCGGGATTTCATCAAGCCCCGAACCGACCGTGGGTTGATTGAGTAACTGCGTACGCGAGAGTCGAAGCCAGCCGTCCCAGTGTTTGGAAAATCCATAGTGAACTAATAGATAACTACGCCAGCCAACATCGGCGTAGGCCGGAATTGAAAACGCAGCCAGTACATCGGATTCGTACACATAGATGCGACTGTCGTAATCGTTGGTATGAAAATAGGCCAGACGGCCAGTCAAGGAAAGTTTTCCCGAATGAAACTTGGCATCCTGTACCAAAGCAAAACCCTGGGAAGGTGCGAAACCCCGATACGAAAAACAGGCGTACAGGATACGAGAATTCAAGGACCACTTTCGATTCAAATCCTGATCAAAACCCATCCAGAGACCACTACGGGCAATGGTGGTAACCAAAGGAGTTTTTGATAAGCGGGCGGGAAGGTTCTTTTCCTTTTGTTCGTAAAACGCCTGAATGGTCCATTGAGCCGTTTTGCGGGGGCGGTACGTGCCCCGAATCAAGGTGCCAAAGCCCTGGGAAGGCTGATCTACCAAATACTTTAGCCAGGGAAAACGGAAATAATCCAGGTAAGCTCCCACCTGCCAGCGACGGTTAGGCGTATACTTTCCACCCAGATACAAACCCGTTTCATTGATGTTCCGCGAGTTTTCACTGAATGCATTTGCGTAAAACGAATGGAAGTTCCGATCGTATCGTCGAAAGATCAGACTGCCGTCCCAACGTTTACTGAAACTGGTCAGTACGCCAGAAACCAGTCCAACACCACCCGAGCTGGAGCGACCGACTTCCCCGAAGAAGTTCATATTTCGCCAGAGATAGGTATAGTTAAACTCCCAAATCGCATTCGTTTGACCCATAAATTCGTATTGATTATACGCTCGATCTGCTCGTTGCAGCCGTTTGTCGTATCGAGTCTGGAGATACGTAAGGCCCAGACTGGCTTGTCTGCCCTGCCAGCGAAGATGGCCACCCCAATCCTGACTAAGCAGACTGGCTTTGTCGTTGATTTCGGCCGCGGTCCGGTGTAAACCCGAAGTTTGTAAACTACTGACCGTAAACGAATCGATCCGATTGGCGTCTCGCCTAATTCGGGAGTAAAAGCCCGTTAGTTCCCACTGTCGGGCGAGTTGCACAGTGGTCGCGACGCCACGAAAGAAACCGTACTCGGTGGCAGAAGTGTACGGACGAATGCCCAGCTGGCTACGCCGAA
Source organism: Siphonobacter curvatus (assembly GCF_002943425.1). Classification (NCBI taxonomy): domain Bacteria; kingdom Pseudomonadati; phylum Bacteroidota; class Cytophagia; order Cytophagales; family Cytophagaceae; genus Siphonobacter; species Siphonobacter curvatus. Next base: position 161,970 of record NZ_PTRA01000007.1, on the reverse strand, counting down.
TGCTGAGTACGGGTTCAGAACCTTTACCCAGATAAAAACCACCAGCCGTAAGTAAGCCCTGACCTAACTGTAGTTGGTAATCACCAATGGAGATGCGTTTGATCTTTCCGTAGTTCTGCACGAAGCCATGAAACGAGATATAATCTACGCCATAACTATGGGTAGCGGGTTGCCAGGTCCAGGGTTCACCCGCGTCGTGTTTGGCGGTAAAACCGAAACTAACCTGATGATTAGCGTAACCTTTGTACCGGGTGAATAACCGGTATGGCTGCCCCAGGTGACGGATGTTTCCCTTAGTATCCGGGGTAAAGCCCCGCCGAAGCTCCAGTGATCGATCGTAGCGAAGCAGTACGTACTGGGCAGCAGAGCCATCTACTTGCTGGTTTTGTATGCGTACAAAGGGAAGTAATCGCTGAATGGTTTGAAGGTCGAAGTCGGGAATAGCCTGTAATTCATATAGGGATACCAGCGGTCCGGCCTGTTGGCGGTACTGAAAGAAGCTGGTTAGCTGCTGTTCGGCTAAGATATACAGGGCTGAAAGCTCTTCAAACGTCGCTGCATTGAGATCAAGCGGTTGCTGAAAAAGCTGGTATAGGTTGTCTAGTACATCTTCGGTTATGTTTTCGGATTGGTTGGGTAATAAATTTTCAATCAGCGTATTCGGATCCAACTCGGGTCGTACGGGTTCCTGTGCGTAACTGGTTAGGGGGAAGAGACAAAGAAAAATAAACCATTTCATCGGCTGGGTGGGTAGCTGACGAAATTGAGTATTTTGTCTCAAATACGAATCGGGTAGTTAGGGAACGGTATATCCATGCAAGCCAAAAGCCCCGCAACATGTGTGTTGCGGGGCTTTTGGCTTGTGCGAACGAGCAGGGCTTAGTCCAGACCTACGACTTTAAATTCCGTACGGCGGTTTAGCTGGTGCTGTTCTTCCGTTTGTGCATTTGGAATCAGTAACTGACTTTCACCGTAACCTTTGGCGGTAATCCGATCCTGCGAAATACCGCGGGAAAGGATATAGTTTACTGCCGATTCAGCCCGTTGCTGCGAAAGCCGCTGGTTGTACGAATTGGTACCCCGTTCATCCGTGTGCGAACCTAACTCCAGTTTAATATCTGGGTTATCCTGCAGAATACGAACCACTTTATCTAATTCCGTTGAAGCATCCGCCCGGATGTTAAATTTATCAAAATCGTAATAAATCGTTTCGATTTTGAATGACTTGGATAACTCCGTACCCACTTCTTTCTTCAGCATATCGATGGTAGCGTACAGCGTTGTATCCGTAACCGGCTTGGTCAGTTGCTCGGCGGGAATCTGCTTGCCTTCCGTGATAAACAGCTCCTGTTTCTTCAAATAGTCCGGCTTTTCTACGATGATATTGTAATCCCGACCAATCCGAATGGGATAGACACCAAATTTCCCATCGGGGTTCGTTACGGCTTCCCCAATCGGACTTTCGTTGTCATCCACGACCGTGACTTTTACACCATCGAGCGGCTGTTGGGTTTTAGCATCAATGACCGTTCCCGCAATAAAATAGCGAACGGTTTTGCCGGGCGTTCCAGGCACTTTGGACGCAGGCGGAGGCGTTTGAGCCACTTGTACGGGTTCTTTCGAGCTTTCGAAGTAGTAAATGTCGTCGTCACCCTTGCCACCTTCCCGATTGGAAGCGAAGTATCCCCGCGTAGAATCGGCCCAGATCATCCCAAAATCATCGGCTTTAGAATTAAAAGGTTGGCCGAGGTTGCGTACCTGGATGACACCTTCGTTACGCGTCGCTTCAAACAGATCCAGACCGCCAAAACCCGCGTGTCCATCCGAAGCAAAATATAGTTTGGCATCGGGAGATACGTAAGGGAACAGCTCATTACCGGGCGTATTCAGGTCCCGACCCATATTAGCCGGACGACCAAAGCGGCCCGCTTTGTCAATATTCACTCGCCATAAATCCAGTCCACCGGAACCACCGGCCCGGTTGGAACTAAAGTATAACGTCGAACCATCGGCTGAAAAAGCGGGTGAGCCATCCCAGGAAGCGGAGTCACTGAAGGCCAGACGCTCGGGTTCTCCCCAGCCGGTACCCGTATTCCGGCTGATGTACAGATCTACATCGGCGGAAGTGTTTCCCGCTCCTTTACTACGACCGGTATTACCCCGAGCAAAAACCATCATCTTGCCATCGGCCGAAAAAACGGGCGTGCCTTCGTTCATGTTTTCACCGAAAATAGTCTGGCTGAAGAGTTCGGGCGTAGCCGTTTCCGTAGGGGAGGTCAGCTTGGCCTTGTATAAACCCAGCATGGGCTGGCCGTTGGCTTTATAAATCCGGTCTTTACGAGAAGCCGTAAAAACGAGTTCATCTTTCATCAAAACGGGCGAAAACTCCGCCGAAGCTGAATTTACATTCGAAATGTTGGTCAGCTTATAATTGCTAACCATCTGGCTGAGGGAATCAATCAACGTCAGGTTGTCGAGTTCCCGGCGGGCCAGCGTCAGTAGCGAACGGTTCGTAACCGAAAGTCGGGTAAAATTCCGCAGTTGCTCACCAGCCGCCGCGTAATTGCCCTGCGACTTGAGGGCGTAGCCGTAGTACAAACGGAGCGTAGGTTCTTTGCTGCCCGCTTCCAGGGCTTTCTGATAAAATTCAGCCGATTGAGAAAGGCGGTTGGAGCGGCGGTAACTTTCGGCAATCAGCATATTGACCCGGGCAGGATCTTTGCTGACGGCTTTTTGAAACTGTTTAATCGCTAATTCGTATTCACCGTTTTCATAGTATTTTTCTCCTTTCTTCAGCGACTGCAGGGCCGAATTACAGGCCATCAGACAGAGGCATAGCAGTAGGATGGAAAGACGAGAAGTAGTAATCAACTTCATAGTAGATGCGGTAGTTTGCGGGTTCAAGTTAGGCAAAATCCGGTGAACGTGGTTTGGGATCTATCCCTCAACCGGCGTCAGCGTAGGCAACGTCTGAAAAATCAAGGGTTCGCTGATCCGGAAAAGCTTTCCAAACCGGAGGAAACTTTTCTGCTGTTTAACGAATTATTCCTCTATTCGGTACATTCGTACAGAGCATTAACCTAATAATCGGGAAATTTATTTTACCTTTGCCGCCCCTATTTACTGATTTTTAGTAATTCATTTGAAATCAGCAGGTTACAGCAGGGATGTTGCAACAAAAAAGTTTAGGACTAGCGGTCCGGTATTCGAGTGATTTTTTAGTGTTAAAAACGCAGGAATACGGTAAAAGTTTTGCCTGTTTTCGCTGAATCACCCGCCGTTCCAGCCCCCTGAACTTCTTTCCAAAGACCACGAACATGGCTAAGCAAGAGGAGTCTTCACGTAGACCCCGTAAAAACAGTACTGAAGGTAAAACCTTCTCAGGAAATCGCCCCGAACGTCAGCATGACGATTCCCGGCCCCGTCGCGAAAACGAGCGATCATTTGACAAGCCCCGTGGCGAACGTAGCTTCGACAAACCCGAACGCCGGAATGATGAATTCCGCCCCCGTCGCGAAAATGACCGTTCCTTCGACAAGCCCCGTGGGGAACGTAACTTCAATAAATCCGAACGTCCGACCGAACGCCGGAATGACGAATTCCGGCCTCGCCGCGAAAATGACCGTTCTTTCGACAAGCCCCGTGGCGAACGTAACTTCAATAAATCTGAACGCCCTACGGATCGTCGCAACGACGAATCACGGCCTCGTCGGGAAAACGACCGTCCGTTCGATAAACCTCGCGGCGAACGCTCATTTGACAAGCCCCGTGGCGAACGTAGTTTCGACAAACCGGAACGCCGCAATGATGAATTTCGGCCCCGTCGGGAAAACGACCGGTCGTTCGATAAACCCCGCGGCGAGCGAAAAGAAGGAGAATCCCGATTCGAAAAAGGATCGGATCGTCCGGCCAAACGTAGTTTTGACAAACCCACGTTCCCCAAAGGAGAAAGACCCGAACGCTCGGGCTCCGATAAAAAAGAGTTACCGTCGCGGTACGGCAAACGGGCTGATCATGATCCGACCCGTCGATCAGGTCGCCGAGGTCATTCCAACGCGAATGAAACGGTAAAAGCTACGCCGAACTACAACATCGACAAGTATAAGGAAAACGCTCCCGATAAAATCAAGAAAAAGATTGAGCGGAATGAAAAGAGCAGCGATACCACTCGACTCAACCGCTACATTGCCCTGTCGGGCGTATGTTCACGGCGGGATGCGGATGTACTGATTGAAGCCGGAGAAATCTCGGTGAATGGGAAAGTGGTAAAAGAACTAGGGTATCAGGTAAAACCTAATGAAGTGGTACGCTACGGCCGCCGTATTCTTAATCCCGAGAAAATGGTGTACGTATTGCTGAATAAACCCAAAGATTACATCACGACGGTAGAAGACGATATGGATCGCCGTACGGTAATGGAACTGGTGAAAACGGCTGCCGAACAACGCATTTATCCCGTAGGACGACTTGACCGCAATACGACGGGTCTGTTGTTATTGACCAACGACGGTGAAATGGCTGAAAAGCTGACGCACCCCTCACACCAAATCGAAAAAATCTACCAAGTTGAAATCGATAAACCCATTACAACGGAGGATTTTGAAGCCATTCGGAAAGGAGTTGAACTCGAAGATGGCCTCATCAAGCCGGATGAAGTAAGTATCATTACGCCCGACGCTCAGGTGATTGGCATTCGCATTCACTCGGGCCGCAACCGGATTGTACGCCGGATTTTTGAGAAATTCGGTTACGACGTAACAAAACTCGATCGGACCTCTTTTGCCGGATTAAACAAGAAAGAATTACCCCGCGGCCAGTGGCGGTATTTAACCGAGAAGGAAGTCATTCGACTGAAGTATCTGGTATAAGTAAAAAGGCCGTTTGAATCTCCATTCAAACGGCCTTTTTGTTAGGTCAAGTTTAAATAAAAATAACTTCTCGAATAATCTCTTCCCCCATTTCGCGGTTAAGAAGCTCAATAAGCTTGGTTTTAGCTAGTACCAGTTCCTGTCGCAAAGGAGCCGAAAGAATTTGCACATATAGTGTACCTTCGGCTACGTATAGTCGACCCGTACGGCTGGCAATGGATTTTCCTACGAGCTTTTCCCAAAAAGCCACCAGATATGTCTCGCTGTACTTATTTTTGAGCTGATACGCCCGCAGCATTTCATCAATAGCTGCTTTCAAAGTAGTAGTGCCGGGCTTGCGAGCCTTCTGCTCTCGAATAAGGGGCATGATTGGTGTTGTTTGAAACAAAGGTAGAGAAGGCAAGGGGAGAAATCAACGATGCCGCAAGTTTTAGCGGTTTAATAGGCAGCAATTTGGGATTTTTTAGAGATCAATTTTAATTTTGTTGAGTCTTTGCTCCACCGCTCTTGGGGTAAGAAGGAAAAATTCAACGTTCCTTCCCGTTACGCCCGTTTAGAAATATCTTTTATAGTCGTGCAGATAACTTCTTTATAATTGTTAATTTAGCGGTAGTACGCACTAATTTTTACCCAATGGTATCCCAGAAAATTATATACATCTATCAGTTTTTCAAAACTCCGGCAGAAGGCGGCATTATTCGCTCGTACTACCTGTCGAAGGCACTGGCCGATGCGGGATTCGAAGTAGAGGTCATTACAACCCACAATGAAAAGACGTATCAGCGAAAACAGATCGAAGGACTAACGGTACATTATTTGCCCCTGCATTACGAGCAGCGGTACGGAACCCTTCGTCGTTTATACGTATACGCGGCATTTGTACTCAAAGCCATTTTTTGTGCCTTACGCATTAAAAACGTACAAACCTGTTACGTAGCGTCGGTGCCTTTAAGCGTCGGTTTTATTGGATTGGCCATGAAATGGTTTCGGGGTATTCCGTACTATTTCGAAGTGGGGGATCTATGGCCGCTAACGCCCATTCAAATGGGCTATTTTAAAAATAAATTACTGCAAAAAGTGCTCTACGGACTGGAACACTTGTTCTATGAGCAAGCCGAAAAAGTCATTGGCCTTTCACCGGCCATCCAACAGAACATTCAACAGCGAATCGACACGCCTTCCAAAGTATATTCTATTCCCAACATTGCCGACTGTGAGTTTTACCAGCCCCACCCAAAAAAGGGGTTGCTGGAAGATCGCTGGCAGGTAAGGGGAAAAACGGTCGTCACTTATTTTGGCTCCGTTGGGAAAGCAATGGATCTGGACGCACTCATTGACATTGCCCAGTACGGAAGCAATCGGAGAGAAGTAGCTTTCCTGATTGCGGGTACGGGTTCGGAGCTGGCTCGTTTGAAACAGAGAGCGGTGGGGTTAACCAATATACAATTTCTGGGGCATCTCAATAAAGGGCAATTGCTGGAAGTACTCAATGTAACCGATGTTGCGTATTTGTCTTACCTTGACATACCGGCCCTTTGGACCAATTCACCCAATAAACTGTTCGATGCACTGGCCGCGGGTAAACTCATTGTGATGAACATAGGGGGTTGGCACTGCGATTTGATGGAGCAGGAGGGCTGTGGATTCTACGCAGATCCGCTTAAACCCGCTGAATTTTTCGAAAAACTGGAACCGTATATTCATCAACCCGAACGACTGCGTCGGGCCAGCCAGCAGGCCCGGCACCTAGCCGAAACGCAATTTTCCCGGCAAAAACTCGGAGCTGAGCTGCTGGACCTTTTCCCGTCGCAGGCCGTAGCCGAGCCGGTACGCATGGCGGTGGAATAGGGCTTGAAAGGAAACGAAAAAAGCCAGGGTAGAAGGAAATTTTTCTTCTACTTTGGCTTTTTCTCTTTTATTTAGCCTTTCATCCAAAGTACTGATGAATTCATGCGTAAAAAGATTGTATTGATGGGACCGCCTTCAACGGGGAAAACCACGTTGGCCCGTCAACTCGCCGAGTACTTTCAGACGAACTGGATTGAGGAATATGGCCGGTTGTACTGCGAACGCTTTGGCAACGATTGTGATGCCATGGATCATTGCCACATTGCGGCCGGACAATTGTATTACGAAGAGTTGGGCATGCTCGCTTCCACGCATCCCCTGTTATTTTGTGATACCGATGTGGTGGTCACGCAAACCTTTGCTGAGCTTTATCTAGGTGAATGTCCAGCTATTGTGCAGGCGTGGGCGGCTCAGTACCACTACCCACTCACCCTTTTATTAAGCCCCGACGTACCCTGGGTTCAGGATAACCTTCGTTTATTTGCGGATCGGCGGGAATGGCATTTCAATCGGCTTCGGGAATTACTGGAACGCTACCAGCGACCCTATGTACTCATTTCAGGGAGCTATGAGCAACGGTTTCAACAGGCTATTGCGGCGGTTGAAACCCTGCTGCGTGAGCCATCGGCTAACATCGGTTAAATTTTAATAACCCGCATCTAAACTTGAAGCAGAAAAAGTGGGTCTAACCTATAATCCGAGAAATTTAAGGCCCAATTTTTTCGTTATATCATTGTGTATTTGAACGGTATCTAAAGACATGAAACGCATCTCAAAATCACTTTTGCTCTTAGTGCTTAGTGCGGGGATCTGGACGGCTTGTGAACGCGATCCAGTGAAAGATCTCGACCCGAACGACTCGAAGGTATTCATTACCAACCACAGCAACGTCGATTACAAAGCCTATAAAACGTTTTCGATTCCTGATTCGGTGCTGATCGTTGAAAACGACCGGAGTGGCCGGGGAGCAGCCGTACAGGATTTGGTATACATTGATCGGATTGCGAAAAACTTGATCGCTAATGGCTATACGCGAGTGGCCCGTACGGCCAAGCCGGATCTGGAAGTAACACCAGCCCGGATTTCGTATACGCAATCGGGCTACGTTCCTACGTATAACCCCTGGTACGATCCCTATTGGGGTTATGGCGGTTACGGTGGTTTCGGAGGGATTGGTTATGGCTACGGCTATCCCATGTTCTATAACTACTATTCGTACAACGAAAACTACTGGTACGTACGGATTGCTGATCTAAAGAACATCAGTTCGGATAATAAAGCCAATGTCATCTGGGATGCTCAGATTCGGGGTGAGGGAATCTACCAAGAATCGCAGATTACGAGTCTGGTGGATGCCATCTTCGCTCAGTCATCGTATTTAAAAGCCAATTAACAGAATCTGCCGGAGGGTTCCAGGCCGATTTTTTCTAACATTCTCACATTAATCCGTTTGTACGTATGAGACGCTTGCTTTTGCTGGCATTGGTTGGACTAGCCTCTGGGGCGTACGCTCAACAAAACCCAGACTACTATAATAAAAAACAGGATTACGAATACCGTAGCGTACCAACCCGGACGATGGGATCTCCCTTCGAACGCTACACCCACTATCAGATTACCGCCCGTTACGGTGTCGCTTCCCCCCTGGGTAGTCTGAAAGATTATACGAATGCGACTTCCAAGTACCACTATCAGGTGGCCGGGGAGTTCATCTTTCCGAAAAATTTCTCGCTGGGCTTACAGTTTAATTACTCCTACTTTAAAGAGCGTTCACCCCGCCAGCTTTACAGCGAGGGAGACCAGGATATTTCGGCCATTCAGACGCGTTCCTTGGGTGCTACTTCCTTACACGTTTTCGGTAAATATCACTTCACGGGTTCGAATGCTCCCATACGACCGTATGTGTTAGCAGGACTCGGCGGTACGGCTATGCGGAATCTTACGTATTTTGGCTACCTGGAAGAAGGGAAGAATTCAGTGGCGTTAAGTGGACAGGTTGGCCTGGGGGCTCGGTTCCTGTTTGCGAAAAACGGGAACTTTGGAGCCGATGTACAGGCTGCTTACTTCTACTCGCCCTTCAAGAGCGATTACCTTTCGAATGTTACCAACGTTTCGGCATCGGCCGGACTATTCTATCGCTGGTGGTAAATCGTTAGCATTACCGGCAAAAAAACCGTTGAAAGCGTTTCAACGGTTTTTTTGTGAGTTACTCCCAAGGAAATGCTCTTTTTAACTACAGGTTTAATAATGTGAACTTATTGTTAACCAGCGTATTGTATTCTTCTTGAAAGCGTAAAACGCTAATGGAAGAGGGGTCGTTTTTGTAAAATATCTTGCGATATGGAAGTACGCACCCATTTTCGCACGATTGTCCTTTCGGATATACATTTAGGTTCAAAAGGGTCGAAAGCCCGCGAAGTAACCGCCTTTCTCAAACAGTACACCTGTGACAAGTTGTTGCTTAATGGTGACATCATCGATGGCTGGCAATTGAAGAAATACGGAAATACCTGGAAGAAAAAACATACGGGCTTTTTTCGGCAGGTGCTCAAAATGATCGAACAGTACGATACAAAGGTCATTTATCTGCGGGGCAACCACGATGATTTTCTGGACCACGTCTTACCGTTACGCGTGGGCAAATACTTTTCCATCCGCCGCGACTATATTCTTAAAACCCACCTTAACCAGCATTACTACGTCACGCACGGTGACATTTTCGACCGCATCACGACGCATTTGAAATGGCTGGCTTACGTGGGCGACGTCGGGTACAACCTGCTGCTGGGCATCAATAAATTCTACAATCACTGGCGAGCCTGGCGAGGGTTGCCGTATTATTCGCTTTCGCAGGAAATCAAACACAAGGTGAAAGCGGCGGTCAACTACATTTCGGACTTTGAGGAAAAACTGGCGGATCTGGCTCAATCCAAAGGTTGTACCGGAATCATCTGCGGGCATATTCACCAGCCCTCCATTCGTATGATCGGAAATGTGCAGTACCTGAACTCGGGCGATTGGGTAGAATCCCTAACCGCTTTAGTGGAAGATCACGAAGGCGTCTGGAATCTGTTGTACTACACGCCAACCACCGTGGATAACAAAGAAGAGGAAAATTCGACCGAAGAAGAAGACGATCAGCAAGAAGACCTATTAAAAAGCCTTATATCTTTGAGTGCGATGAAAGAGTAAGGTATGCGAATTCTTTTTTTTATTCAGGGCGAAGGCCGTGGCCATCAGACGCAGGCGGTTGCTCTGTACGAAATCCTGCGAAATCAGGGGCACGAGTTAGTAGGGGCCATCGTAGGCGTTGCTCCGGAACGGGAGATTTCTTCCCTGCTTCGGCAGTACTTGCCCACGGATTTTAAAGCGGTGGAAAGTCCAGCCTTGCTATACAGTGACAAAACCAAAGCCCTTGCCGTAGGGCCTACGCTGCTGACGAACGCCCGCAAAGGCACCCGTTTCTGGCGACAGGCCGCAGAAATCAATGCGTTTATCCAGGAAAAAAAGCCCACGGTCATCGTAAATTTTTACGAAATGATGTGCGGGGTCTGGCAATGGCAATACCGCTCGCCGATTCCGGTCGTCTGCATTGCTCACCAATATTTATTACAGCACCGCCACTTCGAGCTTCCCGCCGAAGGCGTACTCAACCGGCGAATCGTCAATACCATCACCTGGTTGTCGGCCGTAGGAAGCCGCCGGAAATTAGCCCTGTCTTTCTACGAAATGGCGGATGATGTGGCCGCCAATATTTACGTCATTCCGCCCTTACTCCGACAAAACGTATTGGAACTGGAAACGACTGAAGAACCTTTCCTGCTGGCCTACACAACCAATTACCGCTTAGCCTCGGATCTGGAAGACTGGTGCCGTACGCATCCCGACACCCAAGTACAGGCCTTCTGGGATCGCCCGGGATCGGCAGCCATCGAGCAGCCTTTGCCTAATCTAACGCTTCACCAGGTGAATGCGACGGCTTTTCTGGATGCCATGCGTCGCTGCCGGGGACTGGTGAGTACGTCTGGTTTCGAGTCGATCTGTGAGGCCATGTACCTGGGTAAGCCCGTCATGTTATTCCCAACGCCGGGGCATTTTGAACAGGCCGTGAATGCCTTGGATGCCGTACGAGCCGGCGTCGGTATACGAGCTACGTCGTTTCTGGATCTGGATCGCTTTCTAAGCTACTTACCAACCCACCAGTCCATCCAGACCCGTTTTCAAAACTGGCATCGACGCGGTTCCGAGCTGATCGTACGGCACCTGGAAGAACTCAGTCGTTAAGCTTTGGTCTGCTCGTTGATACGATCAATCAGCTTCTTCAGCTCTTTTTGACGTTCTTCACTGCTTTCGGGATAATGCATGGAGAGGCTACTAAGCTTTTCCAGAATCAGCTGGCTTACAATCAACCGCATATTCTTTTTATCATCCGCCGGGATGATATACCAGGGCGATTTTTTCGTCGACGTTTGGTTGATGGTTTCTTCGTAGGCCTGCATATAATCATCCCAGTAGTCCCGCTCGTTGACGTCACTTTCTTCAAATTTCCAATTCTTCGAAGCATCTTCGATACGACTGATGAGGCGACTGGCCTGTTCTTGCTTCGAAACGTTTAGAAAGAATTTCATGACCTCAATGCCGTTATGCCGCAGGTATTTTTCGAACGCCTTGATGTCTTTATACCGATGTTTGAAAAGCTTATCCATGTCTTCGGTAAGCTCATGGGGCAGCAGTTGCGTGTTCGTAATAATATCGGGATGGACTTTGGTGACGAGGACTTCTTCATAATAACTGCGGTTGAAGATACCAATGGTACCCCGCTGCGGCAGTCGCAGGCTCGTACGCCACATGAAATCGTGTTCGAGTTCGAGCGAAGAAGGCTTCTTGAAATTATGAATATTGACGCCAAAAGGGTTGACGCCGGTAATCACGTGGCCGATGGTTCCGTCTTTACCGGCGGCGTCCATGGCCTGAAAAATCAACAAAAGTCCGTAACGATTGTGAGCATACATCAGGCTTTGCAAATCGTCGATTTCCTGACGATACTGCGTCAGCAGCTCTTCGTATTCATCTTTGTTCTGATACAGATCTTTAATTTTCGTTGCGGCTTCCTTGATTTTGAAAGAACCCTTGCCTGTGAACCGAAAATCATCGGAGTTGAGTGATACATTCATAAAGAGTGTGGAACAGAAGTCTAAAAAATAGGGTGTTGCCCCTGCGGGCTGGTACAGTAGTGGGCAGTATTAACAAAAGATGTGCCCGAGGGTCCAATGAATAGCGACAGGGAATAATCAAAAGATAAGAATGGCGTGAAATATTCCTGGAGGTTAGCAAACTATCCTTACACACTTGATGTTATTAGACTACATGAAAACATTCATTCAAACGCTCAAATGGAGTCTTCTGTCGGTGGCAACGCTTATGGCTTGCCAGTCTCCCGCACAGGAGCAAAAGAAAGCTATGACAACGGACAAACCTCTGCCTAAAACCACTGTAAACGTACCTGCGGGTCTGGAAGTAGCCACGTTAGGATCTGGCTGTTTTTGGTGTACGGAGGCAGTGTTTCAGCGGTTGGAAGGCGTCGTGAAAGTGGAATCGGGTTACTCAGGTGGTTTTGTGGAAGATCCTTCCTATAAAGCCGTCTGCACGGGACAAACCGGTCACGCTGAAGTAACGCAGATTACCTACGATCCCAAGAAAATCAGCTACGCTGATCTGCTGGCCGTATTCTGGCGTACGCACGATCCAACCACGCTGAATCGTCAGGGCAACGATGAAGGCCCGCAGTACCGTTCGGCGGTTTTCTATCACAACGAAAAACAAAAAGAAGAGGCTGAACACTGGAAAGCGGAAGTAGACAAGGCGAAAATTTATCCCGATCCGCTGGTAACGGAGATTACCCCCTTTACCAACTTCTACAAAGCCGAAGCCTACCACCAGGATTACTACAACCAAAATGGCCGTCAGCCCTATTGTTTGTTTGTGGTGCGACCCAAAGTTGAAAAGTTTGAGAAAGTATTTAAAGATAAACTCAAACAAACGCATTAATTGAATACAAGGCTTGGCCTGCGAAAGTCTCCGTCCTACGGGCGGAGACTTTTTTGTTTTGCCCGGACAAGCCCTAATTTCGCAGGACATAGACCGAAAGGCATTGGTGTTTGCGCACCTACTTAAGGTCCTTAATCAACGAGCCATGTCCGTACATAATCCCGATATCAAGCGAGTGACGACGCATACGTTACAGGAATTAAAAGCAAAAGGGGAAAAGATTAGTTGTCTGACCGCTTACGATTTCTCGATGGCCAAGCTCATCGATGCGGCTGGCGTAGAAGTCATTCTGGTGGGCGATTCCGCTTCGAATGTGATGGCGGGCCATGAAACCACCCTGCCCATTACGCTGGATCAGATGATCTATCACGCTCAGTCCGTGGTACGCGGCGTGAAACGGGCTTTGGTAGTAGTCGACTTACCTTTTGGTTCCTACCAGGGTAATTCGCAGGAAGCCCTGCGTTCGGCCATTCGGATTATGAAAGAGTCGGGAGCCCACGCCGTGAAATTGGAAGGGGGAACCGAAATTCGGGAATCCATTGAACGCGTACTCAGTGCCGGTATTCCAGTCATGGGCCATTTGGGTCTTACGCCCCAGTCGATTTACAAGTTCGGAACCTACGCCGTGCGAGCCAAGGAAGAGGCCGAAGCCCAAAAGCTGAAAGACGATGCAGAGTTGCTGGAAGAGCTCGGCTGCTTTGCCTATGTACTCGAGAAAATTCCGGCGGCTCTGGCGGCGGAAGTAACGGCTTCCGTTCATATCCCAAGCATCGGGATTGGAGCCGGAGCGGGCTGTGACGGACAGATTCTGGTCATGCATGACATGTTAGGAATCAATCAGGAGTTTAAGCCACGTTTCCTACGTCGATACGCTGATCTCTCTGAAGTGATCCAAAAAGCGGTATCCCATTACGTGGATGATGTAAAAACGAAAGACTTTCCCTCCGAGAAAGAAGGCTACTAAACGCTGGAAAGCTATGAATCCTCAATTAGGCAAGTGGCTGATGGGACTGGGTGGGTTATTACTCGGGGCCGGACTGTTGATTTATTTATTTTCCGATAAATTGCAGGGGCTGGGTCGATTGCCCGGCGATATTCGGATTGAACGGGAAAATTTCCGGATGTACCTACCCATTACCACCTGCCTATTGGTGACCCTACTCATTAATGTGGTTCTTTGGCTGGTGCGGAAATGGTTTTAGTATCACTAAATGCTAAGACCTCATCGGTTCTTTCCCTGGATACCCTGTACTTTTGAACGCTTTCTTTCAGAATATTTCAATCAATGAAAAACGTATCCCGCAGAAAATTCCTGACGACTTCTGCCGTAGTGGCGGCAACCCCCGCAACGGTATTACCCGTGGCCGCGGCACCCTCGAAAGAACTCTTCGTGCACCACGTGTACTTCTTTCTGAAAAATAAAGGAAACGAAGCTGACCGTACTAAATTAATGGAAGGTCTCGAAAAACTTCGGAAGGTTCCGACCATCCGCCTGAGTCACATTGGCGTTCCAGCTCCTACCAACCGTAGTGTGATTGAAAAAGGCTACGATGTTTCGTGGATGTTGTTCTTTGATAACCTAGATGAAGAAGAAATTTACCAAAAGCACCCAATTCACCTTAAATTTGTGGAAGATTATTCCCATTTGTGGGAAAAGGTAATTGTTTACGATTCCATTGGACCTGCGCCCAAAAAAGCTTAACAATAGCATAATACAAAAGCCCCTTTGATCGAACCGACCCAAGGGGCTTTTGTTTATATAGTTGAATTAAAAAATCCACTTGGCTCGCAGGCTCAGATTACGGCCCTGATCATCAGCGTAGTACCGGAAGCGATTGAGGTAATCGCGATAGCGGGTGTTAAAGGCATTACTGACGCTCAAGCTCAGTTGCAAAGGGTGACGATGGATGGGAATAGAACCGCCCATGGCCGCATTCCAAAGCCAGTAGGCCGCTGGGGGAGGAGCAAAGTCGCCGTTTTCAGGAGCCCGGATTTGTTTAGCTACGTAAGAATGCCCGGCTTCCACAAAGACATTCGTCAAGCCCAGTACAGCTTTCTCGGGCTGTAACCGCAGGGAGTTTTCCAATCGATCGGGTGGAATTTGGACGAGTCGGGCCTCGTGTTCAACATCCTTTGCTCGTACCACGGCGTATTTGGTTTGCCAGCTTAGTTGTTTGGTTATCAGGTACGTAAAGGAGGCATCGATTCCCTGGAAAACCGCATCAACCTGCGTGTACTTGAAATAAGGGAACGCTCCGCGAATGGTCAGAATGGGTTCGGACTGCGGCTTCAGATAAATAAAGTTCTGAATGTAATTGCGGTAAACGGAAACCTCCGCCCGCAGCCGCTTACCCGTGTACTCGGTTGTGTAGTCCAGGTTAAAGGCGGTTTCGGGTTTCAGGCTTGCCTCACCTTCCTCGTAAGCGGCGGCTCCGTGGTGAACGCCCGCACTATACAGCTCATTGACATTCGGAGGTCGCCAGGCCATGCCACCGTTTAACCGCATGGACCAATGCGAACCCAGCCGTCGAAGCACCCCCAGACTACCCGAGGCATTCCCAAATTGTAAATGCTTGTACGTACGTACGCCTCGACTAGGAAAAAGAGTAATCCGTTGATAACGAAAGTCATAGCGTACCCCTGCCTCCAATTCCCAGTCCTGATGGGTGTATTTTTCTAACCAAAAGAACCCTGTCGTTAGCTGCCGGAAATTTGGAATCAGTGGGCGACCGTATACCAGGTTTCGCTGATAGGAAAGGCTGAGTCCGGCCGAGCCCGTGATTTTTTTAGCGATCGCTGGGTGCTCCCAAACCAAGTCGGCGTTGTAACTGGTCAGCTTGAAGTTCAGCTCCGGCCGGTTCAGATTCGCTAAACTATCGTTACGGGGGCGGTGTAAATCGTACTCGGCCCGCTGGTTGATTTGCCGGGCCAGCGTAAGGCTCCAAAGACCCCGTTGAGCCGGAGCGTAACTGATTTTCAGCTTCTGTAGCGTATGAGAAACGTCCTGAAAAGGGCGGTTGATCTGATAGCTAAAGCCACTTTTAATAAAGGGTTCGCCGTTTTTTAGTACGTTTTCCAGATCACTCACACTGCCAATGTGTGAACCGCTGAAAATGCCCAGTTCCGTCGAAAATTGGCTCATAAAGCCTTCCAGTTGCCAGTTTCCCCGCCGATAACCCAGGGTTACGGAATAATTACGTTCGGAGATACCCGTATTAGCCAGAAAGTAACCGGGTGTACGGAGGTTGCCCCCCCGTTTGAGGGTGCCCTGCAGGCGCCAGGCCAGACCAGGGATTACGCCCAGGCCGCCCTGTAGCTGTAAAGAGCCGACGCCCTGCCGTCCATTACTGAAACCAACCAAGTTCAGTTCACCCTGAAAATCAGGTTGTTGTGGCAGTGGTTCAGGTTCTACTAGGACTACACCCGCCAGGGCCTCCGGTCCATACCGAACGCCTGCCGCCCCTTTCACAACCGTTAAACGTTTGGCCACAAAAGGGTCAATTTCCGGAGCGTGTTCGCTGCCCCATTGTTGGCCTTCCTGACGAATACCATTGTTGAGAATCAGTACCCGGTTGGAATGCATGCCATGAATAATAGGCTTGCCAATACTACTTCCCGTTTGCAGGGATGTAACACCCGTTACGTTTTTTAAAGCATCGGAAAGGGTCTGCCCGCGGGTCTGGTCCAGGGCTGAACCTTCGATGGTCGAGCGGGTGAGCAGGGAGCTTTCCAGTCGTTGGGCCGTTATGGTAACATTCTGTAAGTGAACGTCTTCCTCTTGTAAATGCAAGTCCTGTTCCAGTTCCTCATGGCGTAATTCGATGGAAAGGGTGTCCGACTGATAGCCCAGTACTTGGCAAATAAGCCGATACTGACCCTGGCAAAGGTTACGCAGTTCATACCGCCCGGCGGCATTCGTTTGCGTTTGCCGCTGGGCTTGAGGCAACCAGATGACGGCCCCCGCTACGGGCTGTCCGGTCTGCCGGTCATGCACTTCCCCCCGTAACGTACACGAGCAGTTCTGAGCCTGTAGCCCACTACTCATTAACAGTAATCCTATTCCGATCAACCAGCGAATCATGTGCTATCAATAAAACCTGGCAACAAAGGTATATCATTCTTGCAATAATGTTGCAAAAGAGAGGCAGGTACCCGACTGGATTATTAGAAATGCATTAGAGTTATAAAGAATTTGTTTAATTCTAAGTTATCAAACCTTCCGCAAACTATCGTGGCCCAATTTTTTAAGTGTACATAAGCGTCTTAAAGCTCGGACGGTCTTTTACCCCAATGAACCCTTAAAAGCTTTATTATCAACGCTTAGAGTAGAGGATTTAACAGCCGCCCAAAAATTTAAGTACCCCTCTGTTTTGAGCAATTGTTTAACCAAACAAATATTTTACTTAAACACACCGTCGCCCTAATCAGCCCATGACTGCTCTTGAATTTACTCATCACGTTGGCCATGTGTCCAAATCTCTTCGACCCTTTGCGTTACGGCTGACGAAAGATGCTGAAGAAGCCAACGATCTGTTACAAGATACGCTACTCAAAGCCTTTACGAATCGTGATAAGTACGCCGATGGAACTAACATCAAAGCGTGGCTGTACACGATCATGAAAAATACGTTCATTACGAATTACCAGCGAATGGTACGTAAGAACACGTTTATCGATACTTCGGATGACTTGTACTATCTGAACTCCCTGGAGAGTTCAACCGATAATCAAGCTTATTCAACCTTTGCCATGGAAGATATCAATGCGGCCATTCGGGTACTCGACGATTCGCATAAGACACCTTTTTTGATGTATTTTCAGGGATATAAGTATCATGAAATTGCTGAGCAATTACAGATCCCGATTGGCACCGTAAAAAATCGCATTCACCTGGCTCGTAAAGAGTTGAAAGATCGCCTCAGCGTGTACGAATACGCCGTTTAGTCCTATCAACCCAGCATATAACCAAAAGGCCGAAGCTAGCTTCGGCCTTTTTACTTATAAAGTCCCCCCAAACATTTGCGGGTTCTTGGAGTTATTGCATTGATTTTTCACCTGCACCCATGGGCAAACGAGTAATAGTTATAGGAGCTGGATTTTCGGGACTGGCGGCCGCTACGGCTCTGGCTGATCGCGGTTATTCCGTGACCATCCTGGAAAAAAATGATACGCCGGGTGGTCGAGCCCGTCAATTCGAAGCCAAAGGCTTTGTCTTTGACATGGGGCCCAGTTGGTACTGGATGCCGGATGTGTTCGAAAGATATTTTGCCCGTTTTGGAAAGAAACCCTCGGATTACTACGAGCTTAAACGGCTGGATCCTTCGTATACGGTAATTTTCAATACCGAAGACGTGATTGATCTGCCCGCTAATCAAACGGAACTCGAGCAACTGTTTGAAAGCATAGAACCTGGTAGTGCACCGCGTTTGCGGGCTTTTCTACAACAGGCCTCTTATAAATATGACGTAGGGATGAATAATTTCGTTTGGAAACCCAGCCGGAGCCTTACGGAGTTTTTGAGCCTCAAATTACTCGCCGACGTCAGTCGGCTGGATGTTCTTCAATCCTTTCACCAACACATCCGCAAATACTTCAAGCAGGAGAAAATTCTTAAACTCATGGAGTTCCCCATTTTATTTCTGGGGGCTATTCCACAAAATACGCCGGCCCTGTATAGCCTGATGAACTACGCTGAAATTGCCCTGGGTACTTGGTATCCGATGGGTGGGATGCACGAAATCGTGAAAGCGATGGTGAGTCTGGCGGAAGAAAAAGGCGTACAGATCAATCTGGGCGAAGAAGTCGAACAACTCATTATCAAAGGGGGAAAAGTGCGGGAGGTGCAAACCAAACTCGGTACCTATCAGGTGGATATGCTGGTAGCGGGAGCGGATTACCACCACGTGGAAGATGCCCTGGTCGAACCTCAATTCCGGAACTACACCGAAGCATACTGGAATAGCCGGACGATGGCTCCTTCTTCTATTCTATTTTATCTGGGCGTCGACCGACGCGTGGATAAACTGCAACATCATAATTTGTTTTTTGACGAAGATTTCAGTCTGCACGCCCACGAAATCTATACACAGCCGCAGTGGCCTTCTAAGCCTTTGTTTTATGCCTCAGCTCCGTCCAAAACGGATCCGAGCGTGGCCCCGGAAGGTTGCGAAAATCTGTTTTTACTCATTCCAGTGGCTCCAGGATTATCTGACGATACCGAAACGATACGCGAACAGTATTACAACCTGATCATGGATCGCCTGGAGCAGTACGTAGGACATGCCATTCGCCCGCACGTCGTTTACAAACGCAGCTACGCCCACCGGGATTTTATAGAGGATTACCACGCCTTCAAAGGCAATGCTTATGGGCTAGCCAATACGCTCCGGCAAACCGCCTTATTGAAACCCACCCTGAAGAATAAAAAAGTCAGCAATCTATACTATACCGGTCAACTGACTGTACCCGGACCAGGGGTGCCGCCAGCCTTGATTTCGGGTCTGGTAGTTGCCGATGAACTCCACCGGGAACAGCAAGTGTAGCGGACCGTTTTTTTAAGTACCTTGCTTTACTAAACCTGGGTTACGTTGATGAAAGATATGCTGGCTTTATACGAACAAACCACGCTGGAATGCAGTCGCCTGATTACCCAGCGGTACAGTACTTCCTTTACCTTAGGTATCAAAACCCTGGATCCCAAACTCCACTGGGCCATCTATGCCATTTATGGGTTTGTGCGTTACGCGGATGAAATTGTGGATACCTTTCATGATTTTAACAAAAAGGAATTACTACTGCGCTTCAAGCATGACACGTATCAAGCCATTGAAGAGGGCATTAGCCTGAATCCCGTTCTGCATTCCTTTCAGAAGGTAGTAAACCAGTTTGGGATCGAACGACCCTTGATTGAAGCCTTTCTCCGATCCATGGAAATGGACCTCGACGAGACGAAATACAACGAAGCGGGCTACGAAACCTACATCTATGGTTCGGCCGAGGTCGTGGGTTTGATGTGCCTTCGAGTCTTCTGCGACGGCGACTGCCAGCAATACGATCAGTTGTGCGAACCGGCCCGCCGGCTGGGCTCGGCCTTTCAGAAAGTGAATTTTTTACGAGATATCAAGTCCGATTTTCACGATCGGGGACGGGTTTATTTCCCCGGCGTTGATTTCAGCCGATTCTCTGCCCAAGATAAGAAAAGCATTGAAGCGGATATTCAGGCCGATTTTGATGCGGCTTTGACGGGTATTCGCCAGTTGCCACGTTCGGCCCGTATGGGCGTGTATCTGGCTTACTGTTATTACCTACGCCTTTTTGCTAAGATTAAGGCGCTTCCGATTGCCCGTATTCAGGAAGAAAGGATTCGGGTACCCGATGTACAGAAGCTGCTCATGCTGGCTAAAATTTATCTTTCCTTCCGCACGATTTAACGTTCGCAGCTAGGTAGAAGGGCAGTAGCAAAATCGTCATCACTTTTTCAGAACGATTTTGCTAAGCCTACGTGTGTTCTTTCCTCAATGTCTTTATATTCGCAATAATTATAGTAATTCTATAGATTTTATATATTAATAACGAAATATAAATATATTTATAAAATACTGGTAAAAAATTGTAAAAACAATATTTGGTAAAAGTTATAATTACATCTGTTTAATAATAGAATTTTGTGTATTTGTAAATTTTTATGTGTTTGATAGTTTATTTTAAGCATATATTATTCTAATTTGTAATTCGCTTTTGGAAATAGCATCTGACTCACACCTTTTGGTAAAGTCTATTAGCAATTGGATTTAATTGATACCTGCTTATTTTTCAAGTTCTAGTTGATTACCTAGTAAATAAAAAAACCGATAGCCGGCCAGGGCTATCGGTCGATGAATAAGGATTCGTGGGTAACGCCAATTACCTGTCACGAATCTTCTATTCGCGGTTTAATCCATCGTGTGCACCAAACCAATTTCAAAAGTATGAAAAAAAAGTACCTTACTCTTTTTCAGAGGGCTGGGCAAGGGCATTTTAAACGGAAATTAATGCTTCCGGCCCTGGTTATTACCTTAAGTGCTCCGCTGGCGGAAGCTACCTTACCCCAAAAAACAAACTACTCAACCGCGTACGCCCTTAACCCGGCGGTAGACCGGACTATTACCGGAACGGTAACGGATAAAGACAGTAAAGAAGGCTTACCCGGCGTATCGGTGCAGGTGAAAGGAACCAACATTGGAACGACGACGGATGCACAGGGCCGATACCGCCTTACGATTCCTAATGAGCGAAGCGTTGTCGTCTTTTCGTTCATCGGATATACCACTACGGAACAGCCCATTACCACGCAAACTTCGGTAGATATTGAGCTGGCTACCAACTCTAAGGAACTTACGGAAGTACTCGTCGTGGGTTATGGTACGCAAACCAAAAAAGAGTTTACAGGTTCTGCGGCGAGTATCAATAGCGAAAAACTAAAAGAAATTCCCGTTCAAAGCTTTGATCAAGCGCTGGCGGGCCGAGCTGCCGGGGTGAATATTTCGGTTGCCAATGGCGTTCTAAATAATGCGCCGGTGATCCGGGTGCGGGGAATCAACTCCATCTCATTGAGCTCGTATCCCTTGATTGTTGTCGATGGAATCCCCTTAACAACGGGTAGCGTAGGCAACGGCAACGTACCCAATAACCCCTTAGGAGATATTAACCCTTCCGACATCGAGTCCATTGATGTACTTAAGGATGCGGCGTCTACGGCTATCTACGGTTCGCGGGCCGCAGCGGGCGTGTTGCTGGTCACGACGAAGCGGGGCAAAGAAGGAAGAGTACGGGTCGGGTACGATGGCTGGGTAGGCGTAACCAGTCCGGTTCGTTTGCCCGAATTACTCAACGCCGAGGAATACATGATGATCAAAAACGAGGCGGTCAACAACAAAAAGACGATCGAACGGTCTACGTCTCCGGCGGCTTTATTCTTTCCAAGCTACCGCTCCGATGGTTCCTTAGTCAACACGAACTGGTACGATCACATTTTCCAGAATGGTGTATCGCACAACCATGCCATAAACGTAAGTGGGGGAAATAAGAATACGAGTTATTTCTTTTCTACCAACTACTCCGATCAGAACGGTATTCTGCGAACCAATAACTTCAAACGAAAAGGAATTCGGTTGAATCTGGATCATCAGGCGACGAAATGGTTGAAGCTGCGAGGAAACATCAATTACTCAAATACTTTCAATAAATCGCCTAACTCCGGTTCGCTGGAAGGCAATGCCCAGTTGATTGTAGGCGCTGCTCGGATGGCCTATACGCTGGCTCCAAACGTACCGGCCTATAATGAAGATGGAACGCCCAGTCTGAATCTAGGCATCGCGGGTGGACCCATTGGAAATGGCAATAACCAGGTAGTCAGTGTGTACTACAACCCGACGGCTCTGTTCAAACTGGCTAATTATACCTCGGAGAATGATCGGATCCTGGCCAATATCGGAGCTACGGTAACCCTGTTTAAGGGATTGGATTTTACGACTAACTATTCGATTGATCGTCTGCGAAACGAAAACATTAACTCCACGAGTGCTGAACCGGGCGGCGGATCTTCGACGAATGGTTCGGTTACCAATGTGACGGGGTTACGTAACAACTGGAATTTCACCAATACACTTAACTACGATACGCGATTTGGTAAAAGCCACTTGACGGCTTTGCTCGGTTACGATGCTCAGGTATTCAATACCAATACCTGGGGTGTCAACGTGACGCAGGCCGCCGATCCGTATTTTGTCGATTATCAAGGTACGTGGGGGAATATTACGCCTTCGGGGAATAGTATAAATTCCCGTTCGTTCCTGTCCGTGTTTTCGCGGGTAACCTATGATTTCAGTGACCGCTATTTCTTTACCCTCAACTTCCGCAGAGACGGCAATTCGGCTTTGGGTACGGGTCGGAAATGGGGGAACTTTGGCGGAATCTCCGGCGGCTGGGCTCTGTCCGAAGAAGAGTTTTACAAAGGCTCGGCGGTAAGCAAGGTTATTTCCAGTGCAAAACTGCGGGCCAGTTGGGGTCGGGTAGGAAACGGAAACCTGAACAATGCATACGCTTCACTGAACCTGTATTCTTCTTCACTCTACGGAACGGTACCCACCTGGGCCTATAATCAGGCCGGAAACCAAAATCTGGGTTGGGAAACTTCAGAACAAACCAACTTCGGAGCAGACCTGGGCTTGTGGGATAATAAAGTACAGGTAGAGGTTACCTACTTCAACAACAACGTAAATGGCTTGATTCTCAGCGTTCCTCAGGCACCCTCCAAAGGAATCCCTGATAATGCCATTCTCTCAAACGTAGGTTCACTTTACAACCGGGGGATTGAATTAGGCATCAACTCAACGGTAATCCGGAAGCAGGATTTTTCCTGGAACGTCAGTTTCAACTTCACGCACCTGTCCAATAAGGTAACCTCGTTGGCCACCGAAGGTGATCGTATTTTGAGTACGACGTCTACCTCCGCCAACATCTTCAATATCACGCAGGTAGGCTTACCCGTCGGGACGCTTTTCGGAGCTATCACGGATGGCATCAACCCGGCCAATGGACAGCGTATTTTCGTGAACGCTAAAGGTGAGCAGGTGCAGTATAGTGCGGCGATCTCACCCGAAGCAGGTACCAGCTGGACGTACCTGGACGGAACCCGGGCACCGGCTATTTCGGCGGCCGATTACAAACCCATGGGTAATGCCCTGCCCAAATGGTACGGAGGCTTTAACAATACGTTCCGGTATAAAAACTTTGATGTAAATCTGAATTTTACGTACTCGGGTGGAAACTACATTCTGAACGGAAATACGGGCACCTGGCTGGATCAGCGGATGTTTAATAACGCCAAGAAGGTCCTCAATCGCTGGACTACCCCCGGTCAGATTACGGATGTACCCCGTTTGATCTACAACGATAACTTCGCAGCTGCCAATATTCCTAACATTTCGGCTTACGTTGAAAAAGGAGATTTTGTACGTCTGCAAAACGTGATGGTAGGTTACAAACTCCCTTCGTCCCTGTTTGGTCAATCCGGCATTAGTTCACTTCGCGTATACGCTCAGGCATCGAATGTCTTTTTGCTGACGAAGTATACGGGCGTTGAACCGGAATCCTCGGTCAACGGCAACACGAATACTTCGCCGGGTATCGAATACAATTCATTGGGTAATGGCCGCACGATTACCCTTGGTGTGAATCTGGCTTTTTAAGTGCTGACCGCTCGGGGTAGATCATTCAAATCGACATTAATCATGAAAAATAAAGTTTTATCCAAAGTAACCTGCGTGTTGGCGGGGGGACTCTTACTGACCGTAGCTTCCTGCAGCGAATCACAATACCTGAATACAGTTCCGCCTACGCAACTGATTTCAGAAGAAGCTTTCGCAACCCCAAGCCGGATTCTGGGCCTGGTAAACGGTACCTACAAGTCGTTGAAAAATGCCAATTACTACGGCGGGCGTTTTCAGTTTTATCTGGATGTTCGGGGGGAAGATTTCATCAATACTACCGCCAATAGCTTTACGGGCTATGAAAGCTGGAGCAATACCTATACGTCCAGTTCCAATGACATTAACACCCTCTGGTCGGCGGCCTATACCACCATTAATCAGGCGAACATATTGATAAGTGGCCTGCCGCAAAATCCGGGAATCGTTTCGGATGAACTAGCCACCCAGTATCTGGGAGAGGCTAAATTTCTGCGAGCCCTATCTTACTACAGTTTGGTGTCCATTTTTGCCCAGCCGTACGTAAAAGACCAAGGGGCATCGCCGGGTTTACCCCTGCGTTTACAGGCTGAGACCACCATGGCTAATAACGATTTAGCCCGAAGTTCCGTAGCTCAGGTGTATACGCAGATTTTAAAAGATCTGGACGAAGCGGAAGCTAGCTTGCCCACCACGTATGCCACGGAGGAATTACGCGTGACCCGGGCCCATAAGAATACGGCGATTGCCTTGAAAACGCGGGTGTATCTGAATATGGGTAACTACGCCAAGGTGGTAGAGGAAGCCCGGAAGATTGTTCCCCAAACCGCGGCTCCATTTTCGGCTACTACGGGTGTTCAGCACGCCTTGCAAAGCAACATCGTCTCTACGTTAACGACGACATTCACGACAACGGAATCGATCCTCTCCATGCCCTTCAGCTCGTTGGATATGTACAGTGGCCAGTCGTCCATTGGGTATATTTACAATGGCAATGCCGAGTATTATCTAAACCCTACGGGTATTCTGGGTTCTTCGCAGTGGTCGAGTACGGACGCGCGCCGAGGGTTCTTACGGACAGTGACTTCGAACAACCGGAGCTATCTTTCCAAGTTCGGACGCAATGCCCCGTACCTGATTTACATGCCCTTGATTCGGTACGCGGAAGTACTACTCAACTACGCGGAAGCGGCCGCAGAAACGGGAGATTTGACGCTCGCGACGAATCTCTTAAAAGCGGTGCACGCCCGGTCGGATGCTTCGTATACCTTTCCGGCGTTCGCTACCAAAGAAGCACTCGTCAATTCGATCCTGACCGAACGACGGATCGAATTACTCGGCGAAGGCTTCCGGTCGAATGACTTGTTGCGTCGTCTGCAAACCATTCCGGCTAAAACGGGCCCAACGGTGAGTGCGGCGGCCGTTGCTCCGACCTCAGAAAACTACATTTGGCCCATTTCGAATAATGAGTTAGTGACCAATAAGTTGATTAATCAGTAAATTGGATGAACGTCCGATCCTGAGAAATGAATCGAGCCTAGTGTTCGTTCTTGATCCCAATCGGTGATCAAGAACGAACGCTAGGCTCGACCTATTTGCTAGAGGCCGGATAAAAGACCTTCCCATCCATCCACTAACAAAAAACCTCCGGCAGTTCAACTACCGGAGGTTTAAAAAACTATCCTATCAAACGCTTACTCAGCCGTGGCGTACTCTTCCAGCGGCGGGCAGGCACAAATCAGGTTACGGTCGCCGTACGCTGAATCGATGCGGCTAACGGTTGGCCAGAATTTGCTGGCTTTCACGTAGGGCAGTGGGAAGACGGCTTTCTCCCGCGTGTAGGGACGATTCCAGGAATCCACCAATACGACGGACTGCGTATGCGGAGCCATTTTCAGGACGTTCACGGATTTATCCGCTTCGCCCGCTTCTACTTCAGCAATTTCGTTACGGATGGCAATCATCGCGTCGCAGAAACGATCCAGTTCCGCTTTCGATTCAGATTCCGTCGGCTCTACCATCAGCGTACCCGCTACCGGGAACGAAAGCGTGGGAGCGTGGAAACCATAATCCATCAAACGTTTGGCAATGTCTTCGGCTTCGATACCCGCCGACTGCTTGAACGGACGGCAGTCCAGAATCATTTCGTGCGCACAACGTCCCTGTGAACCTACGTACAACACGGGGAAGTGCGGCTCCAGACGAGCTTTGATATAGTTCGCATTCAGAATGGCCGTCTGCGTAGCGTGCGTCAGACCCTCACCACCCATCATGGCGATGTATGCATAGGAGATCGTCAGAATGCTGGCTGAACCATACGGAGCTGCGGATACGGCAGAAATGGCCTGATCGCCACCTACACCCGATACCACCGCGTGACCGGGCAGGAACGGAGCCAGGTGAGCCGCTACGCCAATGGGACCCATACCAGGACCACCACCACCGTGGGGAATGCAAAACGTTTTGTGCAGGTTCAAATGGCAAACGTCTGCTCCGATCGTACCGGGAGAGGTCAGACCTACCTGAGCGTTCATGTTTGCACCATCCATGTACACCTGTCCACCGTGTTCGTGGATCAGCTGACAAATTTCAATGATTGACTCTTCAAACACACCGTGCGTGGAAGGATACGTCACCATCAAACAGGACAGGTTCTCGCTGTACTGCTCGGCTTTCGCTTTTAGGTCGGCCAGATCGATGTTTCCGTTTTCGTCGGTTTTCGTTACGACTACCTTCATCCCCGCCATTACTGCCGAAGCCGGGTTTGTACCGTGGGCCGAAGCAGGAATCAAGGCAATATTGCGGTGCGTGTTACCCCGAGCTTCGTGGTACGCCCGGATCACCATCAAACCAGCGTATTCACCCTGTGCACCGGAATTGGGTTGCAGCGACATAGCCGCAAAACCCGTAATCTCGCACAACCAGTCATTCAGATTTTTAAATAAGGTCTGATAACCGGCCGCTTGGTCTTTCGGAGCAAAGGGGTGTAGTTTACCAAACTCAGGCCAGGTTACGGGAATCATTTCCGTGGTGGCGTTGAGTTTCATGGTACACGATCCCAGAGAGATCATGGAATGTACCAGCGATAAATCTTTATTTTCCAGCGATTTCAAATACCGCAACATTTCGTGCTCCGAATGGTGCGTATTGAAAACAGGATTGGTCAGGAAGGCGGATTGACGCGTCAGGACCTCGTTGAATTCCCAGCTAAGAGCCGATTCAACTTCATCCAAGTTAACCGATTTGCTAACCAGCGTAGAGAAAATGCCAATCAGTTGAACGGCATCCGGGTACGTCTTGGTTTCGTCAAAAGAAATGCCAACGGTATGGTCACCGAAATAACGAAGGTTGATCTCAGCAGCTTCCGTGGCGGCTTTTACTACGCTTTCGTCGGCCACTTTCACCCGAATGGTATCGAAGAACGCTTCCGTCAGCACTTCGTAGCCCAGTCCTTTCAGAGCCAGAGCCGTCAGCTGCGTCAGCGCGTGCGTACGCTGGGCAATTTTCTTCAGACCTTCGGGACCATGGTACACGGCATACGCCGCTGCCATCACCGAAAGCAATACCTGAGCCGTACAAATATTAGACGTAGCCTTTTCCCGGCGAATGTGCTGCTCGCGGGTTTGCAGGGCCATGCGAAGCGCCCGGTTTCCTTCGGCATCCACCGATACGCCGATCAGACGACCGGGCATCTGGCGTTTGTATTCGTCTTTCGTCGCGAAGTAGCCCGCGTGCGGGCCACCGTAACCCATGGGAACGCCAAACCGCTGAGCTGAACCAACCACGACGTCGGCTCCCATTTCGCCGGGAGGCGTCAGCAGGGTCAGCGCCAGCAGGTCGGCTGCTACGACTACTTTAATATCCAGTTCGTGAGCCGAGGCAATCCAGTCGCTGTAATCAAATACCGCTCCGTCCGTAGCCGGGTATTGCAGCAGGGCTCCGAAGATGTTTTCGTTGGTTAAATCAATCGTCCGGTGATCGCCTACCAGAATTTTTACCCCAATCGGCGTCGCCCGCGTGTGCAGCAGGTCGATGGTTTGGGGGTGGCAACGATCCGAAACGAAGAAGGTATCAGCCTTTGCTTTGGCACCTTTTTTCAGGGCGTGCAGCAGGTGCAGGGCTTCGGCGGCGGCCGTCGCTTCGTCGAGTAAGGAAGCATTGGCAATTTCCAGTCCCGTCAACTCAATGATCAGCGTCTGAAAGTTGAGCAGCATTTCCAGGCGGCCCTGGGAAATTTCGGCCTGATACGGGGTATAGGCCGTGTACCAGGCGGGGTTCTCCAGAATGTTGCGAAGAATAACATTCGGCGTGAAGGTATCGTAATAGCCCGTGCCGATGTAGCTCTTGTAAACTTTATTTTGACTCGCTAATTTCTTGAATTCGTCCAAAAACTGAAATTCCGTTTGAGCCGGGGGAAGATTCAGGGATTGGCCCCGACGGATGGCAGAGGGAATCGTTTGGCTGATGAGTTCTTCAACCGATTTTACGCCAATTTCAGACAGCATAGCCTGACGATCGGCCTCATCTGCGTTGTTATGACGATTTTCGAAAAGTTCCTGGTAACGAAGAGCAACCTTCATGGAGCAATATTGTTGATGGAAACAAAGGACAAATATACGGGAAAAGCCGGGCCTATCCTTTAAAAAAGAACTAGGTTTTCTACA
The DNA here is from genome assembly GCF_002943425.1 of Siphonobacter curvatus. NCBI lineage: Bacteria > Pseudomonadati > Bacteroidota > Cytophagia > Cytophagales > Cytophagaceae > Siphonobacter > Siphonobacter curvatus. Next base: position 133,317 of record NZ_PTRA01000007.1, on the reverse strand, counting down.
AAATCAGGTAAAACGAGGAAACGACTTCTGGTATGGACCTTTTTACGCTTTTCGAGTTGACTTTTTGCAAATCCGGCCGTCGATTACCTACTTTAGTTTTCTTCTGAAAAGAATTCGATTTGTGGCTGAGAAGTTCGCCCGGGTCTCATTTAAATTTTACGAAACGCATTTATTTAATGACTACTGATATGTCCAATCAACCAACTGCCGAGCAGAACGACCCAATCGAAATTGAACTGTCCGAAGAGATGGCGGAAGGAACGTATGCTAACCTGGCCATCATTTCGCATTCGCAGAGTGAATTCGTGATTGACTTTGTGCGGTTAATGCCCAATGTACCCAAGGCGAAAGTGAAATCCCGTGTGATCATTACCCCCGATCACGCGTTGCGTCTGATGAATGCCCTGCAGGATAATCTGGCAAAATACGAAGAAAATTATGGTCCGATTAACGAAGGAGGGGGCCCGTCGGGCTTTCAGTTACCAGGGCATTACAACGGCCCCGTAGGGGAGGCTTAAGTAAAGATCAACCTCACCAAAACTGCCAGCCCAATCGCTGGCAGTTTTGGTTTTAGAAGCGTAAGAAGCCCCAGAAGGGACGTTTGGATAGATACGTCAGTAAACGTTCGTGTTGGTATGCCTCTCGCTCGAAGCGAATGGCATGGTAAGCCGCATTCGCGGAATAGCCGCTCAGGCGATACCAGTAGTATTCCGTTACGTACCAGAGGTAGAAAGGGAAGACCAGTAGCTCCGCCTGTTGCCGAATATGAATACGTTCATGATTCATCAGCCAGGCCGAGGGCTGTGGCATCGTGACAATGATGAAAGGCCAGAGCGTGATGCCATTGATGGGCAGGCCGGGTACGTAAAGCGTAAGCGGCCAGCCGGTATGTTTCAGGAATCGATAGGGTTTCATGACTAAGAAAGGGATTGGAATGTTTTCAAGTGGCCGGATGCCCTCTGCATAATGCTGTGGCTGACTTCTCTTTTAGGACTTCAATGTTCGCTATAGACGTTGCCAAGCTACCCTACATTTCCTACCGGGCTATTCATGGTTGAACCCCTTTGGGGGTTTTAAGACTTCCGGCAACGTTCGTCAGGGGACAAGATTAACACCAAACTCCCAACGCTAAACTCAAAACTCCGCCTAAAAATTACGCAACTTCCTTTAGCCCTGTATCTTTGCGGCATGTTTACTCCTCATACTCGGCTCGGCATTTTGGGCGGTGGCCAATTAGGCCGGATGCTACTACAGGTAGCTATCGATTTTGACTTATCCATCAAAGTACTCGATCCGGATCCGGATGCTCCCTGTGCCCGCATCGCACCGGAATTTGTGCTAGGATCGTTTCAGGATTTTGATACCGTATACGCTTTTGGAAAGGACCTGGACGTGCTGACGATTGAAATTGAAGCCGTCAATCTGGAGGCCCTCAAGCAGTTACAAAGCGAAGGGGTACGCGTATTTCCGCAACCGGAAATCGTGGAAATTATTCAGGATAAACGCGTACAGAAGCAGTTTTTCCGCGATCATCACTTACCTACGTCCGATTTCATTCTGACTGAAAACCGGGAAGACGCCCGGCAGTACGCCGATTTCCTGCCCGCTTTTCATAAACTGGGTAAAGGAGGTTACGACGGTCGTGGGGTACAACGCATCGCCACCCCGGCCGATTTCGATAAAGCCTTCGATGCTCCGGGGTTACTGGAAAAAGCCGTTGATTTTGAAAAAGAACTAGCCGTCATTGTTGCTCGTAACCAGCGCGGTGATGTGAAAACTTTTCCTACCGTAGAAATGGTTTTCCATCCCGAAGCCAATATGGTCGAGTACCTGTTTGCTCCGGCTTCGGTGAGTGAAGAAATCAATGCCCGGGCTCAGTTCGTAGCCAGTCGTACGGCGGAAGCGTTCGGGATTGTCGGTTTGCTGGCGGTAGAAATGTTTCTAACCAAAGACGGTGAAATTCTCATCAACGAAGTAGCCCCTCGTCCGCATAACTCGGGTCACCATACCTTGCGGGCCAATGATGTCAGCCAGTTTGAGCAACACCTGCGGGCCGTACTTAATTACCCCTTGGGCGATACCCACGCTCATTCTTACGCGGCGATGATTAATCTGCTCGGGGCCGAAGGCTACGAAGGGGAAGCCCGCTACGAAGGCATGGAGACCCTGCTGGAAACCCCCGGTGTACATCCCTTCCTGTACGGCAAGACCATGACCAAGCCTTTCCGGAAAATGGGCCACGTCACCATCGTCGATAAAGAGCTGGAAAGCCTCAAACGAAAAGTAGAAAATCTAAAAAACGCAGTTCGCATTATCGCATAGGGTTTCGGGTTTTGAGTTAAGCGTTTTGAGTTGCAGTGCAACCAGTCGCTATACAATCGATTAACTCAAAACCCAAAACCCAAAACTCAAAACACAATGATTGGAATCATCATGGGCAGCATTTCGGACCTGAAGGTCATGCAGGAAGCTGTCGACGTTTGTAATGAATTTGGCGTACCGTACGAAATTGATATTGTATCCGCCCACCGCACCCCTTTAAAAATGATTGAGTACGCTCAATCCGCCCGCGAGCGAGGTATTGACGTCATCATCGCCGGAGCTGGTGGAGCGGCTCACTTGCCAGGTATGGTCGCCAGTGTTACCACGTTGCCCGTGATTGGGGTACCGGTTAAGTCGTCGAATTCCATCGATGGCTGGGACTCGGTACTCTCCATCCTGCAGATGCCGGGAGGCGTACCCGTGGCCACGGTAGCTTTAAATGGAGCAAAAAATGCCGGAATTTTAGCGATCCAGATTTTAGGAGTTGCAAATAAAGAAATCGCCGATAAATTGCAGGACTATAAAATTTCGTTAGAAACAAAAGTGGCTGAAATGAGCCAGCAGGCTCGTGAAGGTTTGCCTCCAGCTTAAACAGACGTAATTTAATCTCAGCCCACTCGAAGGGAAGGCCGTTAGCGGTCCTCACCACTATCATGAACGCTATGGAAGAACGAAACCCCAAAGAAGGCTCCAGTCTACCCACCATTACGCTCGGCGTGCTCGTTATTGTAGTCGTTGCCCTGCTGTATATTGGCTACGCGTATTTTATGGATGAAGACGCCGTGACGCTGACGCCGCAGAAAGTAGAAACGGCAGCTTTTACAGATGCTAGTTCCGAAAACGTAGCTTCGGACGTACCCACACCGCCCGCCGTACAACCGGAAGCCATTGATGCTACGCCGACGATGGGCCCTACGGGTACGACGGATACGGCTACTGAAACGAAGAAGCCGGTAGCAAAAACGGAGAAAAAAGAAGAAAAGAAAGAGGAGAAAAAGGCGGAAAAGAGCACGGAGGCAGTCGTCGCCCGGGGTGGGGCTATTTCTTATAAAGTCAATGGTGGACAGACCTTCTACAGCATTGCTACGAAGTATGGTCTCTCCGAAAGTCGGCTTAAGGCGGCGAACCCTGATGTAGATCCGACAAAATTACAGGCGGGGAAAAATCTGAAGATTCCCGTCTACGCGACGCATACCGTGGGAAAGGGCGATATTTTACGCGTCGTAGCCCAGAAATATGGCGTGACGGTAGACGCTTTGATGAAAGCGAATGGGAAGACGAAGAACTACGTAGAGAAAGGGGAAAAATTAATTATTCCTTATCCCAAAAAATAGAAAAGCGATCTTTGATTCCTTATTGAAAATGCGGTTTTGTTCAGGCAAAACCGCATTTTTTCGTACTAAAAAGAGGGAAGCATTTATAAAAATTTTGAAAATAGGACCTTTGAAGGTTTTGATTTCCCGAATAAATAACTTATGTTTGAACATCATTTATTGTTTTCATGGCTTTTACGGGAAAGACTCGGTGGAATCCGCCGGGTTTTTTTATGCCCTTTACTTTCCCTTGCTTAAACCCGAATCCATAAAAAAACGGCGACCCTCTTTCGAAAGTCACCGTTCTTGGGGAAATCGTTTTGAATCTGCTTATTTCACTGTAGCGGCGGCGTCTTCAGATACATATACGTAACGTACCGCAGCAGCCGTCGTAATACGTACCGGGTGTACAACCATACGGTTCGCATCTGAAATGGTCAGCGTATAATCACCGTCGGATAACTGACTCAAATCTATAACCTGAGCCACGTGTGTCGTATTCTTCGAGATGTATTGTTCGTTGAGAACGTTATTCTTCTGGTCACGAATCGTGATCGTTAAACGTTGACCTGCCTGTTTATCAACAAAGCAATAAAATTGCGTCGCTTTTTTACCCTTGAAGACATTCGTCTGGAAGGTGTTCGCCTCATTCTCCGTACCGGGATTTTTTTCCAGATCCGTGGCTTGGGCAGCGAACGTACTCAGGGTAAGCAGAAGGGCAAGGGACTTGATGATGTTTTTCATGGCTGTGTGCTAAATCAATGTGTCTTTGTTTTAAAGACGTTTCAAAAGTATAGTTGATTGATGGTTGAAAGAAGAAGAAAGCAGTCAAACGGAATATTATTTGGATGATCGGTTTAAATCGCCTGTCCAACGAACTTCTTCAGAACGGCTGCAAAGGTACATTGACGATTTCCAAATGAACAAATTTTTGTACATAATTTTTTGATTATCAAATAGTTAATAAATATAAATTGTACAATACCTTGAAGTTTGTTCGTCGTTTTTGAACGTGAATAGTAATCTATAACGATTATAGATAATGGCATAATTCAAAATATTATTCTGTTTTAAAGCCATGGGCTATTCAAGTCATTGGCTTCTTTCGTACATATCCATAGAAACAAAAAGCGTCCGGAAATAGGCTCCCGGACGCTCTAGTAGTAGAAATTTGTACTTTTTAGGGTTTATCCCAGAAAACTCGCGTTTCCAGGTCATCTGGACCCTGCCGGCTTACCGCAGCATTGTAATTTTCCGCGTTAACGGATTGTTCCAGAATCGGGTAGGTAAGGCGACGGATAAAATCTCCGGCAATGGTTCGGCCGGGATATTTATTCGGGGTCAATACCGGAAATCCACTACGCCGCCAGTTGGCAAATGCTTCCGGGCCATTTAGAAAGGAAGCAACCCAGTACTGGCTATTGATCTGTTCCAATCCACGGGCAGCCGTATAAGGCTGAGCGGCTAGGTATTCATCAATCGCCGTCTGAGGGATCGTAGCTGAAGCATCGTAATCTTTCATCTGATTCATGTGAGCCGCTACGCCCGTTTTGTATAGATCAGCCGCCGAAGCTTGAATCCAGCCCCGTTGAGCGGCCTCAGCCAGTAGCAACTGCGTTTGGGCGTAGGTCACATAGTACGTAGGGCCATCTACCTTCCCGACCGTCCGACGATTGATCTGGGAATAATTCCAGCCCCCCGAAGCTACTTTTCCGGGGAAGTTAGGAGCACTGCCAATGGAGCCATCATCGTAACCGAAGGGCATACCGATCTGATTAGCAAACGTGCGATCTACAGTCGTTTGTTCAGGGTTTTTGGAAGGTTCGCCGTAGCGTACGGCAATCACGGTAAGCCGGGGATCATTCGTCGATTTTAAATACGATACAAACGGAGCACCTACGTACAAATTCGCTTTTTCCGTATTGTTCCAAAGATTCCCGAGCGGATTGGTGTAAATGCTGGAATACTGAATTCTGACATTGTCGTCGTTCGATTGCAGTACACCACCCTGATAGGCTTTCTGAGCCAGAGCCTGGGCTTTAGCTGGATCCGTTTTCGAGTACCGCATCCCGATTCGCAGTAAAAGCGAATAACCCAGCCGTTTCCATTTCGCTACGTTTCCCTGATAAAATAAATCACCCGTTTCAATGCGTTTGGCGGCGTTAAGTCCGGCAATGGCTCCTTCGAGTTCTTTGACCAGGTCCGCATAAATTTCCGCTTGAGGGTCGTACTTCGGTAGCTTATTCCCGGAAATATAGGCTTTACCCGCGTCGAAATAGGGAACATCGCCGTAGGTGTCTACCAAAACCTGAAACACGTAGGCTCGCCAGATGCGGGACATGTGGTAAAGGTTCGTCCGCGAACTGTCGGCTTTGGTTTGATCCAGTACCGCCGTGAGCAGCTTGATGGGACCATTGTTGCCGTTGTTGGTACCACTGTAGAGGTACAGCCAGTTGACCCGCGTATTGTCCCGGTAATCCTGATTCAGGTTCGCTCCCGTATTGACCCCTCCGAAAGGTGTATTGACCTGTTGGACAATCGCGGCTTCGTAAAACATCGTCTGGGAAGCGAGTGTCGTATTGAGCTGGGCGTTGGAAAACAAATACACTGGATCAATATTCGTGGATTGGGTCGGATTGGTATTGATATTTTCGAAATCTTTATCGCAACTGCTCAGGCCCGCAGCCATCGCCAGAAGTATCAGTATCTTTTTCATGTGAATCAAAATTTCAGGTTCAAATTCATACCGTAGCTGCGACTCGTCGGAAGTGTATGCGTTTCAATCCCCTGAATGTTATCAGACGCTCCGTTCACCGCTTCCGGATCTAGATTGGGCAGGTGTTTTTTGATGAGCAGTACGTTGTTACAAAGGGCGGAAACCGTCAGGTTCTTCACGAATGATTTACGAACGAAACGGGACAGATCGTAACTCACCGAGAGCGAACGCCAGCGAATGAAACTAGCATTGTAGACAAAACGCTCGGCGTTGTTCGTACTCCGATAGCTGGAGTAAAAATCTTCGGCTTCCACGCGGGTCGTGTTGGGAGCCCCTTCGGCCGTTACGCCTTCGAAGAGTACGCCGCCTTCACGACCGACCAGCGATTCTTTCGCCAGTCCATGACGCAAGAAGTTCAGGTTAGAATTAGAGATGATTTTATGGCCTCCCTTGAAATCCACCTGCGTAAAGATGCGGAAACCCGCCACGGTAAAGGTGTTGATCCAGCCGCCCGTATACTTGGGAATTGCACTGCCGAAGGTCGTGATCGGGCCCGCTACGGGCTTGCCGCCGGCGGTGATGATCCGGCCCTGGTTATCGCGTTTATAGGCAATGCCGCGAAGCGAAGCCATCGGCATACCGACCTCGTGCCAAACTTCACCAAAAAAGTCACCCTGACCTACTTTTAAACGGGCCTGTCCGTCGGCCAAGGCGAGTACTTCACTTTCGTTGTAAGTAAAGTTGAAGGAAGTTTCCCAGGTGAATTTTTCTTTCCGAACCGGAATCAAGGTCAGTAAAGCTTCAATACCCTTGTTACGAAGTTGTCCCACGTTTACTTTTGATTTGTTGTAGCCCGAAGCCGTTGAAATATCCACGTTCAGAATTTCATCAACCGTTTTCTTGTTGTAATAGGCTACATCCAAATTGATACGGCTGTCCAGGGTACGGAACTCCAGCCCTAATTCCGCTTCTTTCACCTTTAAAGGCTTCAAGTCCGGATTCGGGCTGACATCGCTGGTAATATAACCCAGGGCTTGTCCCTGCAAAGGGTTCGCGTTGAGGTTGTAGAACAAAGCATTCTGGTAGGGATCCGTATCACCGCCGACTTCCGCGTACGCTGCCCGAATTTTCGCAAAATTCATCCAGGTCGGCCGCTCCTTGATGGCATCACTCAGAACAAAACTACCGCTGACGGAAGGATACAGGTAGCTGTTGGATTTCGGATTCAGCGTAGAGAACCAGTCATTCCGGGCTGTGACATTCAGGAATAAAAAGTTCTTGTAGGAAAGCTCCGCTACGCCATACAGCGAATTCACCCGTTTTTTGGAGTAACCGTACTGCGGCTCCTTATTCTGTCCGTTCATGATGGTATACAAATCCCGGATGTAGAAGTTGGTAGCCGAAGCGTTGTTACTCGTGAAAATTTGCTGGAGCGAGTTTCCACCTAGGGTTACGTCAAGGCCAAAATTACCCATCTTGTGACTGCCGCCGATCAGGAAATCCAGGTTTCGCTCGCGGAAGGTATTCACTTCCTGGTAGTAATAGCCATTGAATCCCGTCGCCGCTGCGGCTACTGAACGGGTACCCGTAGGACGGTTAAAATCGTAAGGACGCGTGAAGTAATCCTGCCCAATCCGGCCCTGCACGTAGAGCCAGTCGGTCAGTTGGTAGCGCACCGAAGCGTTACCGAAAATACGGTCCCGGCGAACGTGCTCGAAGCGATCATACGCTACCCAGTACGGGTTGTTCCGATTGGTGAAACGTGAGGTAGCCCGTTCATACCCGTTTTCGTCGTAGCGGTTTTCTTCGAGCGTCTTCATCGCCACAGAAGTAGCCGTGGTGTAAACGGTAGTATTGGCGTTGAGATCCTGTAAGCCAATCTGAGGGGGATTGTGGTTGTACTCGTTGGAGTAGTTGGCATTCAACTGTACCGACAGCTTCGGTGTGAAGTTGTAATTCAGTCCCAGGTTTAAAATTTGTTTGTGGAAATCCGAATTCGGCATAATCGACGTAGCGTCCATATTCGAGAAGGATAGGCGGAAGCCCCCTTTCTCATTTCCTCCGGAGAGGGCTACGGAATTATTCCAGCTTGTACCCGTGCGATAAAAATCCCGGATGCGGTGGCGTTGAGGCAGGTAGGGCCGCTGTACCCCATCAAATTGATACGTAGGCTTTCCATCAAACCGTTCTCCGAAGCTAAATACACCCGAGCTCTGGGCATCGCCTACGCTTTGTGGACGTTTGCCGTATTCACCCTGACCGTAGTCGTACTGGAAATCGGTATAATCTAAGGCCTGGTCGGCGATGAAGTTCGAGTTGACCTCCACGCCAATGCCCTGTCCCACTTGCCCGGTTTTGGTCGTAATAACAATCGCTCCATCCTTCGCCCGAAAACCGTACAAAGCCGCCGCCGTTGACCCCTTCAGTACCGTAATACTCTGAATATCGTCCTGATTAATACTCTGTAAACCGTCACCACCGTCGGAAGCCGAGCCGCTTCGGTTCGTCGTACCATCCCCATCGCCCTGACGGCTGGAAAAGTTGGTATTGTTGATGGGTACACCGTTGACGATGATCAGGGGAGAGTTGTCGCCCTTAAACGAAGACTGGCCCCGAATCCGGATTTTCGAAGTACCGCCCGGTCCGCCCGCCGGAGCCGTAACGTTTACGCCCGCTACTTTTCCCTGTAAACTATTACCGAGGTTAACCGTGCGGTTGGTCGTGATCTGTTCGGTATTCACCGTTGAGGTGGAATAGCCTAGTTTCTTTGCTTCCCGCTTAATACCAAGGGCCGTTACGACTACTTCCGAAAGGGCCGTTGTACCGGCTTTGAGGGTGATATTAATGACGCTCTGATTGGCCAGCGGTACCTCGCTGGGCATATAGCCTACTGAGGTAAAGACCAGGACACCTGTCGTATTGTCGGGAATATTGAGTGAATACTGACCTTCCGCATTGGTAGTGGTACCAATGGAAGGGTTATCCTTTAGCCGAACGTTAGCTCCCGGAATGGGTTGCCCATTTTCATCACTCACTTTACCCGTAACCGTTGCCTGTGGTACGGGGACTAGACTGGCTTCGGGCAGGGAGGTTTCGCTGATGGTTCTTCGTTTGAGAATAATCTGATTCCCAACCACCTCGTAACTCAATCGCAAGGGTTGGAGCAGGCGGTCCAGAACAACGGTGAGTTTTTCATCGACCACGGAAAGGCTGACCTTTCGTTTCGTTCCAACGAGCTGCGGACTATACGAAAACTTGACATCCGCTGTTTTTTCTAATTGGTTCAATACGGTACTGAAATCATCGTGATCGACCCGTAAGGTAACGCGTCGATCGAGTACTTCCTGCCTAGGGGACGCCAAGGCTCGACCCGGTAAGACCCAGCTCAGCAGGAGAGGAATGATAAGCAAGCTCATCAAAGACCAGCCTACGCCGCGAAAAAATAATGGTTTGTTCATAAATGATAGAAGTTAGAAGTAAAAGGCAGGCAATCCTTTCCCGGCATCCGCTTTGCCGGGGATGGGCCATCGAAAAAAGGTACTTACGCGTACTTTAGGTTTTGTTCGTACTATAAATTAAAAGACTGGCTTTCAGGGAAGTAGTTCAGAGCTGATGAGGAAGAATGGCCCACCCCCCTTCCCTTTTACGGGGAAGGGGAGTAGACCGGTACTTGTTCAAGGTGCTTACCATAGCGTAAGCGATTTAGAGGTTAAGCTAATGGACTATAAATCAAAGTAATTTCAGCGCTAAGGGTTGGCTGGACAGCCGTGGCCCGTTATAACAATCTGGGCGTCGAGGACTTGGTACTGAGCCTCGATACTTTTACAGATAATTTCAAGCTTGCGAAACAGCGGTTCATCGGTCAGATCCGCCGTCAATTGGCAGTTTCGGAGCGTTTCTTCGTCGAATACTACCTGTACCCCATAGGCTTTTTCTACGGCTTCGAACACCGTTTTTACGGATGTATTACGAAACGTAAAGGGCGGAATACTGGGCTTGGCCTGGGATAGAACGACCGGTTCGGTCACCAGTGATTTCGTCATGCGTACGTCCTGCCGGGAGTACGTGATTTGCTGGTTGGGACTCAGTACAAGCCCTTCGAGCTCGCGGGAGCTGGCTTTTTCTTTGACACGGGCGTCTGACTGGGCAAATACGGACACTCGTCCCGTGCGTACGGTCACGATCACCTGCTGATCTTTAGGGAAAGCCCGTACGTTAAAACTGGTGCCTAATACTTTCGCAATCAATTCGTTAGCGTATACAAAAAAGGGCTGTTTCGGATTTTTAGCTACCTCAAACAAGGCTTCTCCCGAAAGATAAACCTCCCGCTTATCCGCTGCAAATTGGACCGGATAACTTAACCGACTGCCCGGGTTGAGGATGATGGAACTACCATCCTGTAAGGTAAGCGTCTGGGCATGATCGGTCGTATTGACCCATTCCTTCAGCGGAACTTCGGAAGTCGAACGTAAGCTCTGGTAGGGCTGACTGGAGCTGCGGTAACTGTACCAAAAGCCCCAACTGAGCAGAAAAGCGAGGCAGGCAGCCGTAGCCCAGGTCCAACGTTGGCGATACAGCGGCAGTTTTCGTACGTATGAAGGATGAGTGCGTCGGGTAATTTCTAGCCAAGCCTCTTCTTGTTCAGCAGTAGTGGGGTCTGGCGTCTTTTCTTTGGATAGTTCGGCTAAATCCAATACCAGTTCAGCGGCTTGGCGGATGGTTTCGGTTTGTTCGGGATAATCGGTTAGGAATTCGTACCAGAATTGCCGGGTGGCCGCATCGGGATTTTGTACCCACTTTCGGAAGTAGGAATCCGCTACAAAATCCTCACGTTTAAAATCCTGGTAGTTCATCTTCAATTGATTTAACACCAAGAGGAAGCAAGGGGTGATTTTAACTCACCTCGTATGAAAAAAAGTGTAAAAAATTTAATTTTTAAGGGTTTTGTAATTTTAAATAGCTGATTGTTAGCTTTTTATATTTTTTCTCTTTTTAGAGAAAACGTAATCTTTATAGAAAAAAAGCCGCTCAACGAGGAGCGGCTTTTCAGGCAATAAAAAAACGATCACTTAAAAACGTTTGAGAGCCATTTCCGAAACCGTCAGGCCAATGGAAAGGGAAGAAGTAGCCGCTGGCGAAGGAGCATTAAGTACGTTGATGACTTTTTCATCTTCCAGAATGGCAAAATCATCCAGCAAACCCCCGGTTCGATCACAGGCTTGGGCCCGTACGCCCGCTCCGCCCGGAATTAGATCATGCTCCTGAATATCGGGAATCAATTCCTGCAGGGCTTTGGTAAAAGCCGCTTTGGAAAAGCTCCGGTACATTTCGCCCAGACCCGTTTGCCAGTATTTAGCGGCTACCTTCTGAAAGCCCGGCCAGGCAAAGGTTTCCCAGAGTTCTTTAAAATTAATGTCGAGTTTCTTGTATCCTTCGCGGCGGAAAGCCAGTACAGCATTCGGCCCTGCTTCCACGCCTCCGCCAATCATGCGGGTAAAGTGTACGCCCAGGAACGGGAAGTTAGGGTCGGGTACGGGATAAATCAGGTTGCGTACCAGGTGCTGCCGTTCGGGCCGGAGTTCGTAGTACTCGCCGCGGAAAGGCGTAATGCGTACGTTGACGGGCTGATCCTGGGAAAGCTGAGCCACTTTGTCCGAATACAAACCCGCACAATTGATAACCAGCTTAGTTTCGTAGGTCCCCCGCGTCGTTTTGACGATGCTTAGGGATTGCCCCTTGGTAATGCCGATGACCTGTTCGCCCAGGTGGAGCAGGCCATCGAGGGCCTGTAACTTTTCGGCGTATTTTTCGGCGACGGCCGTGTAATTGATGATCCCCGTATAGGGTACAAACATCGCGTCAACGCCCGCTACGTACGGCTCAATTTCCCGCATTTCGCCGAGGCTAATCCGACGGATTTGGTTGAGTCCGTTTTGCTGGCCGCGTTGGTACAGGTTTTCCAGCAGGGGAATTTGTTCGTTCTTGGTAGCTACTACAATCTTGCCGCACAAATCATAAGGAATTCCTTCTGTTCGGGCAAAATCGAGTAGCATGTCGTAACCTCGAATGCAATTAGTGGCTTTTAAGCTGCCGGGTTTATAATACAGGCCGGAGTGAATCACGCCGGAATTATGACCCGTCTGGTGCATGGCGACCCGCCGTTCTTTTTCCAGCACTAACACCTTTAGCTGGGGACGCTGCCGTTTGATTTGCAGAGCTGTAGCCAACCCTACAATGCCACCGCCAATAAGAGTAATATCGTATACCATGGGAAGAGCGTCCGGTGTTTAGGGTTTTGAAGCTTGGCGTTCGCTAGAAAAACCTGCTCGAACGCTAACCCCAAAACGCCAAACCCAAAACGCATTAAGAATTACTCACTTCAGGTTCTTTCGCCAGACCGGCCAGGTGGCGGGTATCATTACCGATTTCGAGCGTGAAGTGATTGGTGTCGTAGTCGTAACGGATTTTATAGAGACACAAATTCGAGTGTTCCCAATGATCCATTTCCGAAAGGGGTTCGTTGAACAGATACGTCAATAGAATCCGAATCGCTCGACCATGCATACAAATCAAGACGACTTCTTCCTCGGGTCGACTTAGCACGTGGTCAATGACGGGAACCTGACGTTGCAGTACGCTCAGCGGGCTGTCACCACCAAGGGCCGGAACGTCCACATTACCGATTCGCCAGTTATAAATCATACTGCGATAATACTCATCTTCGGTATAGTGCGGCGTTTTGCCTTCCATGGCACCCCAGCCAAACTCATTCAGGCCCGCATGTTGTTCGTAAGGAATGCCTGCATCAATAAAACCCTGAACCGATTGCACGGTACGTTTCAGAGCTGAGGTATAAATCCGATCGAAGGGGATCTGTTTATACGCTTCATAAAAGGCCTGAGCCTGAGCTTGGCCCATTTCGTTCAGGTCCGAATCAACGCCCGATCCCTGTACGATTCCTAATCGATTGTATTCGGTTTCACCGTGCCGAACCAGATAAATGATTTTCAAAGTGTGTTGGGGGGTGAGCATGGGCCCACTGTTTTAAGTATGTGGAAATCAAACTTTCGCTAAAACACTTGAGATCAGAGTCATGGCTCGCGTAAAATTTCCGCAAAAGTACGGATTCCTGAGCGAGTCTGTCATGCTTGTATCAATAAAATGGTAGTTATTTTACCAAACACCCGTATTTTACCGGCTAGGACGCTGCAAATCCAAAACAGGACTTCAAACACGCATTCATTAAAATATACGTAAATGATCATTCATACGGATATTACGCCTGAACGTTTAAATGAACTTAATCAGGGTTCGGCCGCTAGTCACCTCGGCATTGAATTCACGCAGATTGGTGACGATTACGTAGAGGCTCGTATGCCCGTGGACGCCCGGACGCGACAACCTTTTGGGCTGTTGCACGGGGGAGCGTCCGTACTACTGGCCGAAACGCTGGGTAGCGTAGCGGCCTATACCTGTATTGGTGAAGGGAAAATAGCTGTCGGACTGGACATCAATGCCAATCACGTAAGAGGGGTGAAGGAAGGGTATGTATACGGACGGGCCACGCCCATCCATCTGGGAAAATCAACCCACGTCTGGGAGATTCGTATTACTAACGAAAATCAACAGTTAGTTTGTATAAGTCGGCTTACCATGGCGATTCTGGATAAGCATTAGGGGTGGGTTAATGGTTTTCGTGGATGGTTTGGGCATTTGTTTTGGATTAAATATCCTCCCAGGGGTACAGGTTAGGAAACGTGCACCAATAGCCTTGGGCATGCCTGTTGGGTAACCCCGAAGTCTTCCCTGTAAATAGTCCCGTATACGGGGTCCCTTCAAAACGTCAAAAGGACATAACCTCCTGCCTGACAAGAGCCTACGTCCTTTCGACGATTAACTACAACCAATCCATCCACCTACAGCTTCTTAATCCGCTCTTCCAGCTGTGCCGCCGACATCTTGACTTTTTCAGGGTGAGCCTTGAGCCAGTCGCGAAACGTTTGTACAATGGCAGGCGACCATTTCATATCGATTTCGCCGGGGGTGTACTTGCCTTCGCGAAGCATCTGGTGGCCAAAGTCATCCGTCAGAGCAATCCATTCGGAAGAGGTAATCACCTTTTCAGCCAGGTGAGCGGGAATGAAAATCACCCCTTCCGTTTTTCCCAGAACCAGATCACCCGGTACTACCGTCGCCCGGCCAATACGAATGGGATAGTTAATACCCGTCATGAGCATGTCTTTGATAAACGAAGGATCAAAGCCCCGAACGAAACCCGTAAAGCCTTCAATTTCTTCGAGGCCTTCCAGATCGCGAACGCTGCCATCAAAGACGACACCGGTTTTGGATTTGGCGTAGATGGAATTACCGAGGTTATCCCCAATCAGAGTACCGTCGACGAGTTTACCGAAGCCATCGGCTACGTATACGTCATTTTCGGTAAGTTGATCAATGGGCCAGGAGTTAGGGGCTCCTTTGCGGTTTTCCGCTTTCCCTTTTTCCTTCACTGGATTTTCCATATCGGGCCGAGAGGGCATGTATTGAGCCGTGAGTACCCGGCCCGCGAGTACTTTTCCCGGACTAATTCGCATCCAGCCCGCCTCAAACTGATTGGTATACCCTTCATTGCGAAGCACACCCCAGGCTTCTTCCAGCGAAATATCCTTGAGTCGCTTTACCAGATCATCCGGCACTTTGGGCCGCCCGTCCGGGAAGCGTTCGCCCTTATACTGCGAAGTGTAGGTTTGAATCAGCTCTTTGGGAGCATTGATGTGCTGGGCTGATGTACGCAACTGGGCCGCTAGCAACAGAGAAGCCACTACTACGAATGAAAAACGCATACTTGGATAGAGTTTAGAGGTATAAAAGAGAACTAAAAATTCATTGGACTAAGAAGACACGGGCGAGGGCTCGGCGGGTACTTCTTCGGATTGCGGTGGTTTACTCCGCCACCAGTTGGCGAGCATGGAACCCGTCGTGTTCATCAGCGGACCGAACACGGCCGGAGCCAGGCCCGTAGTGGCCAGCTGCCCCATTTGTAAAGCCAGACCCGAAGCCATCCCCGCATTCTGCATGCCCACTTCAAAGGCTACCGAGCGGCTTGACTGTTCATTTAAACCTACAAGTCGGCAACACCAGTAACCCAGAAAATAACCCAGCGTATTGTGCAGAAAGCAAGCCAGTACCAGTACCAACCCTACCTGCAATAAACTCTGCTGACCCGCCGCCGTAATCACGACGATAATGGTAGTAATCCCCACCATGGAAAGCGTGGATAAAATCGAATCCATAATTTCCCGGCGACCTCCGGCCCAGCGTTGAAAGAGCCAGCCACCGAGCAGGGGCATGCCAATAAACCAGAACACATTCCAGCCGACCGTTTCAGCGAAATCCGTCGAGCCTTCCACTAACGCAATGGCATTTTTGAGCAGAATGATGCCGAAATACACCGCGATCTGAATCGCGATGCTCCGGCGGGATTGACCCGGATAAGCCAAGGCGTTAAAGAGCAGACCCGCCACAATGGGTAGAATGGTGATGTTAAAAATCTCCATGACCATTTTCCAGAAATCAACGGGTAAAAAGGCCCCCGCCAAAAGCTGGAGCAACGCCGGCGTTAGTAAGGGCGATAACAGCGTAGAAAAAGCCGTAACGGTTACCGATAAGGGCACATTAGCCCGGGCAATGTAAGCCATCACATTGGAAGCCAGCCCGCTCGGCGAGCAACCCACTAGAATAATACCCGTAGCAATTTCCGGCGGCAGGGGGAAGGTGACTGCCAGCAGAAATCCGATACTGGGCATAATCAGGTAATGGCTCGTAATGCCCACGAGTACTCCTTTCGGGTTTTTGGCAATGCCGGCAAAGTCCTCCAAACTCGACTGCGAACCCATCCCAAACATGATGATTTGCAGGAGCGGGATGATGAGCCGTTTGAGTTCAAAGTTTCCCCAGCGGATAAACCACTGCGGTTGATACATCGCCACCGATACGGCCGTCAGAATCAGTACCGTATAGGTCAGACTGGTGGTTGCCGGGGAGCGTCGAACGCCGATGGCTAATAGAAACAGCCCCCCAATCACGGGCAGAGCCGTATGCGAGCCGGACCCCGTTAGAAATAAGCCTAAGGCAAGCAATAGACTTAGTCCGCTCAGGATCAGAGCGAAGGTGAAAACTTTTTTCATAGATATGTTTAGAGGTAGAAAAGTTACGCCTAATGACGCTTTTGCCAGACATTCATTAAGTCGTAGTGCAAAAAAAAGACAATTTATTCTTGGATACTCCGTATTGTGCGTAACTTTTCGCCGAAAAATTACCTCTAAACTCTATATAATACAATGAAAAAGTTTATCGACCGCTTCAAGCTGCCGACACAGGCGGCTGTACCTCCGCCCGAAAGCAAGCCCGGCTCGGATCGCCGAAATTTTATGCGGAAAGCCGCTTTAGGCGGCCTTGCGTTAGGAATGCGTTTTGATGGAAAGACCGAGCAGGAACTCGAATATGTTACGCAACGGGTAGGCCGGGCTTCCAAACCATCCGAACTGAAAATTACGGATCTCCGCATCGCCCATTTACAGGGTGTTCCCTTTACCAGCCCCGTGATTCGCATTGAAACGAATCAGGGAATTGTGGGCTGGGGGGAAGTACGCGATGGAGCTAGTCCGAAGTACGCGTTAATGCTCAAGAGCCGTCTACTCGGTAAAAATCCCTGTAACGTCGAGCAGCTTTTTAAGATGATTCGCCCCTTTGGCAATCACGGTCGGGCTGCCGGAGGCGTATGCGGCGTCGAGATGGCGTTGTGGGATCTGGCCGGTAAAGCCTATAATGTACCCGTCTACCAACTGTTGGGGGGGAAGTACCGCGATGAAATCCGCTTGTACGCCGATACACCCGAAGTCGATGATCCGAAAGCGTTCGGAAAGAAACTCAAGGAAACGCGACTCGATAAAGGATATACCTGGTTAAAAATGGATTTCGGGATTGGTCTGCTGGCCGATAAACCGGACATGCTCATTGGAGCTGGTCTTTGGGATATTCGCAACCAGTACGGCAATAGCAAGATCGGACGCGTAGGTAGTTACGGCCTGACCAAACACCCCTTTACCCGCGTACAGGTGACAGAAAAAGGGATTCAATACATTGCCGATTACGTAGAAAAAGTACGAAGTGTAGTAGGGTACGATATTCCAATTTCGGCGGATCACTTTGGCCATTTCGACGTCAATACGGCGATTCGGATTGGGAAAGCGGTGGAGAAATATCAGCTGGCCTGGTTGGAAGACCTGGTTCCCTGGTTTTACCACGACCAGTGGCGACAGATTACTGAAGCCATCGAAACGCCTACGCTGACGGGCGAAGATATTTACGCCAAAGAAGAATTCATCAAGCTCATTAACGCCAAGGCGGTAGACATGATTCACCCGGATCTAGCTTCGTCGGGCGGGATCCTGGAAACGAAAAAAATCGGTGACTACGCCGAGGAACACGGCGTTCCCATGGCCATGCACTTTGCCGGAACCCCCATCTGCATGATGGCCAATGTCCATTGTGCGGCGGCTACGCAGAATTTTATTGCTCTGGAGCACCACGGCGTGGACATTGCCGGTTGGGAAGATTTGGTAACGGGCATTGATAAACCCTTTGCCAATGGCTTCGTGAAAGTACCCGACAAGCCGGGCTTAGGCGTGGAATTCAACGAAGAATTTGCCAAGAAGTTTCTGAAAAAAGGGGAACAATGGTTTGCTCCGACTACGCAGTGGGATACACCGGATTCCTGGGATCGGGACTGGAGTTAAACGTAGAATTGTTCGGTGTTTGGTAGGAAGGCGATCACACGCCCTGCCAAACACCACTTTTTAAAAACCTAAGCCTATGCATACCACCTGTACGTCTGATTTTGAACTTTGGAATGCCTTTCGTCGGGGGGATGCCCAGGCGTACGAAGCCATCTATCGACGCTACGCTCCAGCCTTGTTCTCGTACGGAAAACGGCTGACTTCGGATTACGACTTGGTGCGGGATACCATTCAGGATGTTTTCGTTGAAATCTGGCAGCGGCGGGAACATCTGACCGACTTGCAGACGATTAAATTCTATCTGTTTCGGGTATTACGTAATGCCTTGTCCAAAACCCGCAAACGCTCCGACGATAGCATCGACTGGCAGGAAATCTGGCCCGCGGAATTATTTATGCCTTCCATTGAATCGGATATTCTGGAAGAGGAAAGCCGACAGGATCGCCTACAGCGGTTACGGCAGGGAATTGATCGTTTGCCCGAACGGCAACGGGAAGCCGTGATGCTGGCGTTTTACGATAATTTGTCGAACGAAGAAATTGGCCTGATCATGGGCATTCAGGCTCAATCGGTAACCAATCACCTAAGCCGGGCTCTACATTTTTTACGGGATGTGATCGTAACCTGGGTACTGGTCTTTTCTGCCTGGATATAGAAGAGCCTCCCCACAAGGAGGAGGCCCCAGATTGAAGGTAGAAAGATGATGGTTACTTTAAAGCTTTCGGCAAAGAAATGAAATAGACGGCATTAAAATCAACTTTATTCACAGAAGGGAGAATTTTCTGGATCATCTTCCGATTAGCCGAGGTACCTTCGGTCGCTAAACCAAAGTCGTCGTCATTGGCAACGGCAATCAGCGTAGGGCTTAGTACCACCAGACCCTCAACTTTATCGTGGGGATAGTTCGGGATGGCCTGTATAACATCTACGACAAATTCCTTCTTCACGGATTTAATGCCGTAGTTCGGCCATTCGGCAAGGGGCAATTCTTCCAGCGTTTTGCCACCAAACAATTTCCCAGAGGCCTTATTTTCAGAATCCGATACGTCCGTAGCTCCGGTAATGTCAATTTTGAAAATATTTTTTACCGGTGTATTGCCACCGCCCAAGGCGTCGTCATTCCGTTCCAGCACCAGAAAAGTGGTGTTGGTAATGGCCGTAATTTCACTAACCCGGAAGGGATTGGGCTTATCCATGAGGTAGATAAACTGCTGCGTCACGCCCGTTTCAATTTGATACGTCAGAATCCGTAGTACCGTAGAGTTATCAGCCGTAGCCTTGTTTGGGTTACGAAGCGTATTCTGCATGATACCCACCAGCGTTTTGCCATCGGGGGTAATCGTCAGTCCTTCCATCCCGCGATTGGGCCAGCGTTTAGCGAGTACTTGAGGCAGCGCGTCCGCTCCCGTATTGAATGGATTCAGGCGACGCAGGGTACGGCCAGTACGATCGAAATGAACAATGTGCGGACCGTATTCATCCGATACCCAGAACGAACCATCGGCCATAGCGACGAGACCTTCTGAATCAAGTCCGTTGGGATCTGTAGCTGGCGATAAGGGCTGAAGGTTCATATCCTGAGCTAGTTCACCCGCATTACCCGAACCTACGGGATTGGGTAAACCCGTCAGTTTTTTCCCCGTAGCATCCTTTAGTTCAATCGTTTCGATGAGTTTTAACTCGCCTCCTTCTAAACGGAATTTTCCAATTTGCGGAGCGAAGTCCGGTACAGGAAAAACCTTGGCATCTGAACCAACCCCATCCGTATTGGGACCACGGTCGGTCAGCAGATAAAAAATTTGGGGATCATTGGGATCAACGGCCATCGCCGAGCCGAAGCCACCATTATAAGCCGTAATCGGCAGATTTCTAGTAAAGTCGTTGGTAAACGTAGCCAAGACCTTCGGAGTCGAGACGGTTGCTTGGGACGGATACGAAGTGCCACCGGGCAATTCATGATCCGTACAGGAACTGAGCAGAGCCCATGAACCCAGCGCGAGGCCAAATGGTTTTAGCGAAAAAGTAGAGGTACGTGACATCGCAGCCAAGGATTAAATGCAAAGAGTAGTGGCTGCGAAACTAACGTTTGGTTATTATGGCAATGTGATGCAAATTTTACAAAATCATGAAGTGCTTTTTAATAATATGGCAATAGAATGCGGTAGCTATGAAAAAAGGCAAAATTTTTTTTGGAATTAAAAAATGGAAGCCTTTACCTTTGCGATACGCCGCCGGTAAAAACGGCAAAATTCAATTCCTAATGGCTCAATTCGTTTTAAATATTTCTGTGATTATTCTTCTCGTGCTCATCCGAACATCGGTGTGAGATAGGTTGATATTCACCACGAAAGACCTTTCTCACATCCCGAGAAAGGTCTTTTTGTTATCAAACCATCAGTGTCTTAGAATAAGGCAAGATTTATTCGATTAGTGCAATTTTGTTTATCATCATACTGTAAGAATGCAAACGGAAGAGTCTGGCCCTGATGGACCTTCTTCGCTTCACTTTTCCGAGTCGTTCGCTTAACAACGAGCTCCTATGACTACCGAAAGTACCCCATTGAATAAGTACTCACGTACGCTTACTCAAGAAGTGACCAATCCGGCGGCTCAGGCCATGTTATACGGCGTGGGCCTCACCGAAGAAGATATGTCGAAAGCCCAGATTGGCATTGCCAGTACGGGTTACGAAGGAAATACCTGTAATATGCACCTGAACGGACTTGCTGTTCACGTGAAAAAAGGCGTGCAGGCGAATGGTCTGGTCGGACTGATCTTTAATACGATTGGCGTATCCGATGGGATGACGAACGGAAACGATGGCATGAGTTACTCCCTGCCCAGCCGTGATATCATCGCCGATTCGATTGAAGACGTAGTGGCCGGACAATGGTACGACGGTGTGATTACGGTCGTCGGATGCGATAAAAACATGCCCGGAGCCATCATGGCTATGGCTCGCTTGAATCGTCCCGGGATCATGGTATACGGTGGTACCATTCGGACGGGCCAGTGGAAAGGTCAGAAACTCGACATTATTTCAGCGTTTGAAGCTTTAGGTAAAAAATTCGCGGGTACCATCGCCGACGAAGATTACAAAGGAGTCATCCAGAATGCCATTCCCGGAGCCGGAGCTTGCGGCGGGATGTATACGGCTAATACCATGGCTTCCAGTATTGAAGCCTTGGGTTTGAGCTTACCGAATTCCAGTACGTACCCCGCTACGCACGAAGGCAAACAGGCGGAATGTCTGGCGGTAGGAGCAGCGATGAAAAAACTGCTCGAATTGGATTTAAAGCCCCGCGATATCATCACTCGTAAATCACTTGAAAACGCTCTGACGTTGGTGATGGCCCTGGGTGGATCGACGAATGCGGTCCTTCATTATTTGGCGATTGGCCACGCAGCGGGTGTAGAATTTACGCTGAAAGACATTCAGGACATTAGTGACCGGACGCCTTTGCTGGCGGATCTGAAACCTTCCGGAAAGTACTTCATGGAAGATATGTTAGCCATTGGCGGCGTACCGGCTGTGATGAAATACCTGTTGAGCGTCGGATTACTACATGGTGACTGTATAACCATCACCGGAAAAACCATCGCTGAAAACCTGGCTGGAGAACCCGACCTGGAATTCGAATCGCAGAAAATCATTTTCCCGATTGAAAACCCCATCAAAGCTACGGGTCACTTACAGATTCTGTACGGAAACCTGGCTCCCACGGGTGCCGTTGCTAAGATTACGGGTAAAGAAGGCGAACGGTTCGAAGGCATTGCGAAAGTGTGCGATAAGGAAGAAACGCTCATGGCCGCTTTAGCCAACGGTGAAGTGAAACCCGGCATGGTTGTCGTGATCCGTTACGAAGGTCCTAAAGGTGGACCGGGTATGCCGGAAATGCTGAAGCCTACCTCGGCGGTAATCGGGGCCGGTCTGGGTAACTCGATTGCCATGATTACCGATGGCCGTTTCTCGGGCGGTACGCACGGATTCGTCGTTGGCCACGTGACCCCCGAAGCTTTTGACGGCGGCCCGATTGCCCTGGTACAGGACGGCGATCTAATCACCATCGATGCCGTGAATAACATTTTGCAGGTACACATTTCCGATGAAGAAATGGCCGCTCGTAAAGCCGCCTGGGTCGCTCCGGAAAATCCGTTTAAACAGGGTGTACTGCGGAAGTATATTAAAAACGTTTCGTCAGCTAGCTTGGGCTGCGTAACGGATTTGTAAAATAGATAGTACTGAACTTGGAGTAGTTAACAATCAACTGGTTAACGAGGCATCGTTAACACAAAGGAAGAATCCTATGGCACACCAGAAGCAAACTGTTGCCGAAGTTTTGGAAGAAGCCTCTCAACGTACCGTAACGGGCTCACATGCCCTGATGCTGGCGTTACTGGCCGAAGGAGTGGATACCATTTTCGGGTATCCCGGTGGAGCAATCATGCCTACCTATGACGCCCTATTCGATTACCGGGACGTCCTTCATCATATCTTGGTTCGCCACGAACAGGGAGCCGGTCACGCTGCACAGGGTTACGCCCGCATGCAAAATCGGGCGGGTGTTTGTCTGGTAACCTCCGGCCCCGGAGCAACCAACCTGATGACACCCATTTGTGATGCCCTGCTCGATTCAACGCCGATGGTGTGTATCATTGGTCAGGTATACAATAAGCTGCTGGGAACGGATGCTTTCCAGGAGGCGGACGTAATCGGGATGACGATGCCCATTACGAAGTGGAATTATCAGATTACCAGTGCCGATGAAGTGCCGGAGATGATTGCCAAGGCCTTTTACATCGCCCAAACGGGTCGCCCCGGACCCGTCGTGCTGGACTTTACCCGGACGGCTCAGATGGAGTTGATGACCCGACCCTTTTCGTACCACAAGTGCGAAACGATGGTGAGTTATAAGCCCCGGATGGTACCCAAAGACGATCAGTTAAAGGCGGCAGCCGAATTGATCAACCGGGCTAAGAAACCCTACATTCTGGCAGGTCACGGCATTACGCTCGCCAAGGCTGAAGCGGAACTGAAAGCCTTTACCGAAAAGACGGGTATTCCGGTAGCCGCGACGTTATTAGGCATGTCGGCCCTTGATGCAGACCATCCCAATTACGTAGGCTGGCTGGGTATGCACGGCAATTACGGGCCGAACGTCCTGACCAATCAATGTGACCTGTTGATCGCCATCGGTATGCGTTTCGACGACCGTGTAACGGGTGATTTGAGTAAGTACGCTACGCAGGCCAAGGTCGTTCACATCGAAATTGATCCGGCTGAAATTGATAAAAATATCAAGGCAACGGCTCCGGTCGTGGGGGATGCCAAAGAGGCTCTCAAAGCCCTGTTACCCCTGGTAGAAGAACGGACCCATGCCGAATGGCGGGATGAATTCCGCAAGTATGATGCCGTTGAAGACGAGAAAATCACGCGGGCTACGCTTTTCCACGAAGGCAACGAAATCAAAATGGGTGAAGTAGTACACCTGATCTCGGAAAAAACCAAAGGGGAAGCCGTCGTCGTGACCGACGTAGGACAACACCAGATGATTGCCAATCGCTACTACCGATTCAAAAAGCATAATTCGGTCGTAACCTCGGGTGGGGCAGGTACCATGGGCTTTGCCCTGCCGGCTGCCATTGGAGCCAAACGCGGAGCACCCGATCGGGAGGTCGTAGCCTTCATCGGTGATGGCGGATTTCAGATGACGCTTCAGGAGCTGGCTACAATTTGGCAGGAAAACCTGAACATCAAAATCGTCATTCTCAACAACAACTTCCTGGGCATGGTACGCCAGTGGCAACAGTTGTTCTTTGACAACCGCTACAGCTTCGTCGATATCAAAAACCCGGATTTTGTAACCATCGCCAAAGGTTTCCACATTGAAGGCCATACCTGCCGCGACCGGTCAGCCCTGAGCGAATCGTTGGACACGATGTTGAATCACGATGGCCCTTACTTACTGGAGGTGATTTGCGAGAAAGAGGAAAACGTATTCCCGATGGTTCCCGCCGGGCAGGCCGTTGATAAAATTCGCTTAGAGTAAAAGTAGGATGATTCTCGAAATTGCCTTGCTCGATGACGAGCCAATCAGGCGGAAGCGTTCGAACAGGCATTCCAGCAGGCTCAAGTGTATATTTCCCGGCAAAAGGGTTATTTGAGTCACCGCTTACAACGCGGCATGGAAAAGGCTAATCGATACGTATTACTCGTTGAATGGGAGACGCTGGAAGATCATACCATCGGTTTTCGAGAATCGGAAGATTACCAGCACCGGAAACGTTTATTACACCCTTTTTACGATCCGTTTCCGGTCGTAGAGCATTTTGAATCAATAAATGCCGATACAAATGACTAATTACACCATTTCAATATTTACCACGAATACGGTTGGTTTACTGAACCGTATTACGATTGTCTTCACGCGTCGTCGGTTGAATATCGAATCGTTGACGGTTTGTGAGACCGAGCGTAAAGGCGTATCTCGCTTTACCATTGTACTGAAGTCTGAAAGTCGCGAATCCGTTGAAAAACTGGTACGCCAGATTCGGAAATTGGTCGATGTACTGGCGGTATACGGGTATCTAGACGAAGACATCGTCTTTCAAGAGACAGCCCTGTTCAAAATCTCAACGCCCCTGGGTGGTCCCCAACTCGACATTGAGCGGGTAAATAAGGACTTCAACGCCTGGGTGGTGCAATGGGGGACGGATTCGGTCGTCATCGAAAAATCGGGTACGGAAGCCGAAATCATGGAATTCTACCATTATATCAAACCCCAGGGTATTCTGGAGTTCGTCCGTTCCGGCCGAATTAGCGTATCCAAGGAAGAAAAAGGCCTGGTCGAGTACCTGCCTTCGGAAGGAGTCTGGGAAATTGCATAAGTGTTTAGCGTTTTGGGTTGAGCGTTGATGCATTATTGAACGCTAAACCCCCAACGCTAGACTCGAAATCCAAAGAGTTTTTACAATTTTATTATCCTCAAAATTCAATCAAAATGGCAAAGTTGAACTTCGGCGGAGTCGAAGAAGAAGTAGTGACCCGGGAAGAATTCCCCCTCGAAAAAGCCCGTGAAGTACTGAACGAAGAAGTAATTGCGGTCATTGGATATGGCGTACAAGGTCCTGGTCAAGGACTGAATATGAAAGATAACGGCTTCAACGTAATCGTAGGTCAACGGAAAGATTCCAAAACTTGGGATAAAGCCGTAGCCGATGGATGGGTTCCCGGTGAAACCCTCTTCGAAATTGAAGAAGCTCTCGAAAAAGGTACCATCATTTGCTACCTGCTTTCTGACGCCGCTCAGATCGCCCTGTGGCCTACGGTGAAAGCCGCTCTGAAACCTGGCAAATCTCTGTACTTCTCACACGGTTTCGGTGTAACTTACAAAGATCAGACGGGTATTGTTCCTCCGGCTGATGTAGACGTATTCCTGGTAGCCCCCAAAGGTTCTGGAACGTCCCTGCGTCGTTTGTTCGTAGAAGGAAAAGGTCTGAACTCCAGCTTTGCTATCTACCAGGATGCTACCGGTAAAGCCCGCGAAAAATGTATCGCTATGGGTATCGGTGTAGGTTCAGGTTACCTGTTCGAGACGGATTTCTACAAAGAAGTAACGTCTGACCTTACGGGTGAGCGTGGTACGCTGATGGGTGCTATTCAAGGAATCTTCGCTGCTCAGTACGAAGTACTCCGCGAAAACGGTCACTCGCCTTCAGAAGCCTTCAACGAAACAGTAGAAGAGCTGACCCAATCGCTGATGCCTTTAGTGGCTGAAAACGGTATGGACTGGATGTACGCCAACTGCTCGACGACGGCTCAACGCGGTGCTCTGGATTGGTGGAAGCCTTTCAAGGAAGCAACCAAGCCCGTCTTCGAAAAACTGTATAACTCGGTAAAATCAGGGGAGCAGGCTCAAATTTCAATCAGCCGTAACTCACAGTCTGATTACCGCGAGAAACTGGAAGTAGAACTGGCCGAACTCCGCGAATCAGAAATGTGGAAAGCCGGTGCTACCGTACGTAGCCTGCGTCCCGAGCGTAGCTAATTCTTCAGTTTAGCGTTTAGTGTTTTCAGTTTGGAGTTTAACCGCTCATCCGCGTTCAGGCGAGCAAAGAAAGACGGTAACTGACAGTTCATGCCGTCAATTAACTCAAAACGAAAAACTCAAAACCCTGAACTCCAAGGGGTGAATGAGTGAATGATACCATTCGTTCATTCACCCTTTTTAGTACCAGTGCCTTTTTAATAATACAAGCATTACTTCAAAAACAGTCCACAGAAAACCGCCAAGGCGGCTACTGTACACTTGCCTATCCAACCTCCCCGTTATAAATCTTATTATCATACTATTGTGAATACCCCGGCACAGACGTTAGCACGTCGCATAGAAGAGAAGATGAAAGAAACCGTTGATTCCCCGACGCTATTCCCCCAGCTTGACGACATATTTCTTGCCGCCGAACGACTCCGTAAAGTAGTAACACATACGCCACTGACGGTGAATTTGAACCTGTCCGCGAAATTCGGAGCGAATGTATACCTCAAACGCGAGGACCAGCAGATTGTACGTTCCTACAAAATTCGCGGAGCCTACAACTGCATGGCCAAACTTCCTGCCGAGGCTCTGGCTAAGGGCGTAGCCTGTGCCAGTGCCGGAAATCACGCGCAGGGCGTGGCGTACGCCTGCCACAAAATGGGGGTGAAGGGTACAATTTTTATGCCCAGCACCACGCCCAACCAGAAAGTAAAACAGGTAAAACTCTTTGGGCGGGACGAAGTAGAAGTAGTACTCACGGGTGATACGTTTGATGACGCCTACGTAGCGGCTCGGGCCTTTGAACAGCAGCAGGGAGCAACGTTTGTGCACCCCTTCGACGACCTGGGCGTGATGGAAGGGCAGGGAACGGTAGGCCTGGAAATCTTCAAAGATGCCGACTTTAAAATTGATTATGTTCTCTTCGCCATCGGTGGGGGCGGACTGGCTTCCGGCGTGGCTACGGTCTTCAAACACCTTTCTCCGCATACGAAACTGATTGGTATTGAACCGGCAGGTGCGGCGTCCATGCGGGAGGCACTCAACCACGGGAAGATCGTAACGCTGGATGATATTGACAAATTCGTCGATGGGGCGGCCGTCAAGCGGGTAGGGGAAATGACCTTTCAGATCTGTCAGGAACTGCTCGACGATGTGATTACCATTCCAGAAGGTAAAGTGTGTACCACGATCATGCAATTGTACAACGAGGAAGCCATCGTAGCCGAGCCCGCCGGAGCACTAAGTATCGCTGCTTTAGATTTTCTGAAAGATGAGATCAAAGGTAAGAACGTGGTCTGTCTGGTTAGCGGGGGTAACAACGACATCACCCGGATGGAAGAAATTAAAGAACGCTCGCTTTTGTACGAAGGATTGAAGCATTATTTCATCATCCGATTTCCGCAGCGGGCCGGAGCTTTTCGGGAGTTTTTGAATGTACTCGGCCCCAACGATGACATTACTCGCTTTGAATACGTCAAGAAAACCAATCGCGAACAGGGCCCCGCTATTGTAGGGATCGAATTAAAATCAAAAAGTGATTTTTCTTCCCTTATTCACCGCATGAATGAGGCAAAAGTTACATACGAATACCTAAATGATAAGCCAGATTTGTTTGGCATTTTAGTATAAGTTACTTCGAAGGAAGGTATAATAGAATGGAAATTCTATAGTTTTGTTTCCATTCTATTAACCTAACCTTATATGTTTCGTCCATTTCTACTTAGTGTAATTTTATTGTTGAATACTGGCTATGTATTCGCTCAAAGTACGTTCCAAAAAGGATATATCGTAAAAGCCGCCGGCGACACTTTAGCCTGTTATATCCATTATCAAGACTGGTCCGATAGCCCCGCCGAAATTCGAATCAAACGGGATTTAACGCAGAAAGAAGAAATCATTAGTGCGGTTTCATATAAGGCATTTTATATAGCGAAGGAAAATCAGTTGTATAAATCGTATACATTGAATCTTTTGTACGTAAGCGAAGATGTTTACGAGACTAAACCGGATACGTACGTTCAGCAAACGTTATTTCTACAACAGCTCTGGAGTGACCAGAAAATCAGCTTATACTATGCTAGAAGTGATAAAGACGGAAGAATCCGTTTTTTTATTGAAGAAGGACCTTCTTTCTATGAACTGATCAATTATAGTTTCTACCGGCAAAAGGAAGGGCAAAATTATCGCGTAGCGGTACAGGAGTACAAGCAACAGCTAGAACAATTGACGGCTGATGTGGCTAGCTTTTCAATGACCCCTCCCCTTTATGCAAGCCGGTATCTGATCAACTACTTACAGGCTTATCACGATAAAAAATATACGGAAGAGCCCGTTAAATTTCGGTTGAAAGATGAAAAGTCTACGTTTTATGTAGGCCTCAATGCCGGTCTTGAACGTTTGAATATTAGTGATTTAAGCCAAGGCAAAAATCAGGCTTCTCTGGGTTTATCGGCACGCGTCAATTTTCCCCGGAATCATCAACAGATGTACGCGAAGATAGCTTTTCATAGGGCTTCAAAAATAGTGGTACTGCAAGAAGAAACCCGTAGACCCGTGGATAGTCATCTAAAAACGATCGAAATACTGGCTGGCCAATACTTAGGCGGGGGCAAAATCCAACCTTTTTATAACGTAGGATTAGTAATTTTTTCAAATAAAATTGCTACTACCGGCATTCTTACACCGGGTATTGGGGTTAGCTTTAAAAAACGGCTCGAATTGGAAGTGTCACACTTTAGTCGCTTGTTTTTTAAGATGGGTCAGGAAGAAGCTCCCTTTCTTATTCCGCCCCGAATTTCCCTCAACTACTACATTAAACTTAATGGTCCTAATAAACTATTTTAACTGATTTTGAATTATATACAAGTAGTGAAGAACCCGAAAGGAGGCGATTTTTAATATGAATACTGTATCTGAATTACGGGAACTGGCGGCCCGTCTGGCTGCTTTTCCCACCGAAGAAGAAAAATTAGAATTTTTACATCGGCAGTTAGCTGCGTTTTCTAACCTTTCCCCCGAACAGCAAACCCGCCAGCTTCTGGAATGGGAAGCGTTCCACGAAAAAGAACATCAGGTCGTTGAGAAACCTCTTCCCAACGCTGAAAATAAGAATGCGGCCTAATTAGTTTGAGGATGGGTAAGGTTTGAAAAGTTGGAAATAGGCCTGTCTAGGCTCATGTAGGCTTGTTTGAACTTTAGACATCCTCAAATCTTTTCAAACCCAATCCAAACATTACGTCCAGTGCTTCGTGTCCCCACCTTCATGCATGTCAATGAATTTGAATCGCTCAAGATTCAGGACATGACTTTTGTGGCCTACCGCAACCAGGACCCGCCGCTCCGTAATGAAGTTTTTTTCGAAGAACATGCGGTGATTTTTGTACTGGAAGGCGAAAAGCGGTTTTTGGCTCCTGAGGGCGAAACGCGGGTACGCAAGGGCGATGTGGTGTTTATTCGTCGCGGCTATTACTTCATGCAGGAAGCACTCGACCGGGCCTATCGCAGCCTGGTTTTTTTCTTTCATGAGAAGCTGTTGAAATCCTTCGTTGAGCAGCATATTGAACTGGTCTCTGGTCCGCTTCAGGAACGGGAAATTGATAACCCCTTACTGGTGTTTGAAGGAAACCCCAGCTTAAGTGCTTTTGCCGATTCCATCTTTCCGTATTTCCAGCGTCCTACGCCCTTTCTGAATCAGTATCTGCGACTCAAATCGCACGAACTCTTACTCTTACTTTTCGAAAACGATGTTACGGGACAGTTAAAAGCCTTTTTGCACAGTTTGTACATTGGCGAGAAGCTGGATCTGGAGTGGTTACTACAAAGCTATTATCTCAAACCGTTGTCGGTGGCTGAACTGGCCCGTTTGTCCGGCCGTAGTCTTTCCGTATTCAAACGTGATTTTGAGAAACAATTCGGGACCAGTCCCGCCGCCTGGATTCGCAAAAAACGACTCGAACACGCCGTATTCTTACTGGAGAATACCAGCAAAAACGTTTCGGAAATCAGTTTTGAGATTGGGTACGAGAGCGTATCCCACTTCATCAAGGCTTTCAAAGAGCAATACGGTTCAACGCCCAATTTGTATCATCGAACCAAAAACGCTATCGTTTGAACGTTTGCCGATACCCACTTGCTCAATAAATCTCCCAATTTTGTAGCGTATTAGTTAGCCTAATCCAACAATGAGCAATACCCCTCAAACATTATTCGATAAAATCTGGGACGGCCACGTCGTCAAACGCCAGGAAGGTTATCCCGACGTCGTGTTTATTGATCGTCACTTCATTCACGAAGTGACAAGTCCTCAGGCTTTCGATGGTCTTCGCAAGCGTGGAGCGAAAGTCTTCAATGTGAATCGCACGACGGCAACCGCCGATCACAACGTTCCTACGAAAGATCAGCACCTGCCCATCCGTGAAGCCTTGTCTCGCCATCAGGTAGAGAAACTTCGCGAAAACTGTAAGGAATTCGGTATTGAACTCTACGACTTGTTACACCCGTTCCAAGGCATCGTACACGTCATCGGACCCGAACTGGGCATTACGCAACCCGGCATGACGATTGTGTGCGGTGATTCGCATACCTCTACGCACGGAGCGTTTGGAAACGTAGCGTTCGGGATTGGTACTTCGGAAGTAGAGCAGGTACTGACGACGCAGTGTATCATTCAGTCGAAGCCTAAAAAGATGCTGATCGAAGTCAACGGTACGCTCGAAAAAGGCGTAACGGCGAAAGACTTGATCCTGTATATCATCGCTAAAATCTCAGCTGCCGGAGCTACGGGCTATTTCGTGGAATACGCTGGAGAAGCCATTCGGAACCTGACGATGGAAGGCCGGATGACGGTCTGTAACATGAGTATCGAAATGGGTGCTCGTGGCGGCATGATTGCTCCCGATGAAGTAACCTTCGCCTATTTGAAAGGACGTCGCTTTGCTCCACAGGGTGAAGAGTTTGACCGTAAGGTAGAAGCGTGGAAGGAACTGAAAACCGACGAAGGAGCCCAGTTCGATAAAGTATTGACTTTCGACGCGGCGGATATCAAGCCCATGATTACGTATGGAACGAACCCGGGTATGGGTATCGGCGTAACGGATCACGTACCTACGCTGGAGGAAATTCCGGCTACGGAGCAGCCTTCGTTTGAAAAGTCGCTGCATTACATGGGCTTAAAACCGGGCGAAAGCCTGTTAGGGAAAGCCATTGATTATGTATTCATCGGCTCCTGTACCAATGCCCGTATTGAAGACCTTCGCGAGGTTGCGGAATTTGTCAAAGGAAAGCAAAAAGCCAGTGGTATAGAAGTCTGGATTGTTCCCGGTTCGAATCAGGTAGCTGAACAGGCTCGGGCTGAAGGTCTCGACAAAGTATTTGAAGGAGCGGGTTTTGAATTACGCGGTCCCGGATGTTCGGCTTGCTTAGGCATGAACGAAGACAAAGTACCCGCCGGTAAATACGCCGTGAGTACCTCCAACCGAAACTTCGAAGGTCGCCAGGGACCGGGAGCCCGCACGTTACTGGTCTCTCCACTGACGGCTGCCGTAGCAGCGGTAACGGGTAAGGTAGGTGACGTTCGGGAACTGGTGTAAGTAAGCTTCCATTCATAATTCTGCTGACATGGCAAAAGAGACAATAACCACATTGACTTCACAGGCGGCTCCGCTGCCGATTGAAAATATTGACACGGACCAGATTATTCCGGCTCGTTTTTTGAAAGCTACGACTCGCGAAGGTTTTGGCGATAATCTTTTCCGGGACTGGCGCTACAACGCAGATAATACGCCGAAAACGGATTTCGTATTAAACGATCCGACTTACAAGGCCGCCCGGATTCTGGTGGCAGGTAAGAATTTCGGCATGGGTTCCAGCCGGGAGCACGCGGCCTGGGCTATTCATGATTACGGCTTTAGCGTAGTCATTTCCAGCTTCTTTGCGGATATTTTCCGGAATAACTCGCTGAATAACTTTGTATTACCGGTACAGGTGTCAGACGAATTCTTGGCTAAAACCTTTGCTGTGATTGAAGCCGACCCGTACGCTCAGATTACGGTTGATCTGGAAAATCAGCAGGTTACCTTACCCGACGGCACGGCTACTGCATTCGATATCAACCCGTACAAGAAGAACTGCCTGATGAACGGCTACGATGATATCGATTACCTGATCTCGTTGCGGCCGGAAATTGAGGCGTTCCAAAACAGTCGGGCTTAACCGTTGCATTCTATCTGCTTGAAATCACTGGTCGTACGGTGGTGAATTAAACCTTTACATGGCAAGTAAACATATTCTCGTAATTCCCGGTGATGGGATTGGTCAGGAAGTGACCGAAGTATCGAAACAAGTCGTCGAAGCCATTGGCCAAAAATTTGGTCATGCCTTTAGCTTCGATTACGCCCTCATCGGTCACGCTGCTATCGAAGCAACCGGACAGCCGCTGCCCGAGGAAACCATCGAAAAATCCAAAGCTTCCGATGCCATCCTCTTTGGAGCCGTGGGACACCCCAAATACGATAACGATCCTTCTGCCAAGGTACGCCCCGAGCAGGGATTACTAGGTATTCGCAAAGCCCTGGGCCTGTACGCGAACCTCCGACCCATCAAGTTATTTGACGAATTACTGGAAGCGTCCAGCATCAAAGCCGAGATTCTTCGCGGAGCGGACATCCTATTTTTCCGAGAACTGACGGGGGACATTTACTTCGGTGAAAAAGGTCGTCAGGATGAAGGAGCTACGGCGTACGATATTGCTAAATACAGCAAATACGAAGTCGAACGCATCGCCCGGAAGGCTTTCGAAGCGGCTCGTACCCGTAACGGAAAACTTTGCTCGGTAGATAAAGCCAACGTACTGGAAACGAGCCGTCTCTGGCGGGAAGTGGTTCAGGAAATTGCCAAAGAATATCCAGACGTAACAGTAGAGCATCAATTTGTCGATTCAGCGGCGATGTTGCTCATCAAAGATCCCCGCCGGTTTGACGTGGTACTGACGGCTAACTTGTTCGGCGATATCCTCACGGATGAAGCCAGTCAGATTGCGGGTTCCATGGGCATGCTGGCTTCGGCTTCCATCGGTGATACCGTAGGGTTATACGAACCTATTCACGGTTCAGCCCACGATATAACGGGTAAAGGCGTGGCGAATCCGCTGGCTTCGGTACTGTCGGCGGCCCTGATGCTGGATATTTCGTTTGGGATGAAGGAAGAAAGCGAAGCCATCATTGCCGCTGTAGACGGTGTCCTCAAAGATGGTTTCCGGACGGGTGACATCGCTGATGCTCAGACCGACCGGGCTAAAATCCTGGGTACCGAGGCTATGGGAGCCGAACTACTCAAGCGGATTTAGACCAGCGATAACCGATTTAGGAAGTAAAAAGGCGTAAAAAGCTCTGGCATCAAACATCAAATTATTTGCCTGAATCAAAATTCCGGCTATTTTTGTCCTCACAATGGAAACCGCCTGTGTTATGTTTGCCAATACACTCAACCTTTCTCTTCTTATTCTCGGCCCAATGCTTTGAGAACGGGAGTTGGTTGTAACCATACTGAACCCTTTCTCAAGTACTTGAGAAAGGGTTTTTTTATCCGCGATTTCCATTAAGACTTTGCTGAAAAGTTCCCGCTACTTAGCAAAGTAATGCCTAACCAAGGAGTTCATTCACGATCACACTGTTTACTTATGAGCCAAAGAATTCAAATCTTCGACACCACTCTGCGTGACGGCGAGCAAGTGCCCGGATGTCAATTAACTACGGAAGAAAAAGTAGTAATTGCTAAGGAACTTGAGCTGCTTGGAGTGGATGTCATTGAGGCTGGTTTTCCCATCTCCAGTCCTGGGGACTTTCGGTCGGTAGAAGAAATTTGCAAAGCCGTGACCGAACCTACGGTCTGTGGGCTCACCCGGGCCGTTGAGAAAGATATTGAAGTAGCGGCTGAGGCTCTCCGATACGCCAAACGCCCCCGGATTCATACCGGGATTGGTTCCTCCGACGTACATATTCTTCATAAGTTCAATTCCACCCGTGATCAGATTCTCGAACGCGGTGTGCGTGCCGTGAAGTACGCTAAGAAATTTGTTGAAGACGTAGAATTTTACGCCGAAGACTCGGGACGTGCCGATCTGGAATTCCTTGCTCGCCTGACGGAAGGGGTAATTGCCGCCGGAGCTACGGTGGTGAACCTGCCTGATACGACAGGTTATCTGTTGCCCGAGCAGATGTACGAACGTATTTCCTACATCTTCGAGAATGTTTCTAACATTCACAAGGCAACTATTTCCATGCACTGTCACAATGATTTGGGTCTGGCTACGGCCAACACGTTGGCGGGAATTCGGGCGGGTGCTCGTCAAGTGGAAGTAACCATTAACGGGATTGGCGAACGGGCAGGTAATACTTCACTCGAAGAAATCGCGATGGCCTTGAAAGTACATAAAGACCTGGGCTTTGAAACGGGGATCGATTCTTCGCGTTTATACCCCTTGTCGAAGCTCGTATCTGGCATGATGCGGATGCCTGTGCAAGCCAACAAAGCTATTGTCGGACGTAATGCCTTTGCTCACTCTTCGGGAATCCACCAGGATGGGCACCTGAAGAATTCGTCCAATTATGAAATTATCAACCCGGAAGATGTAGGCGTACCCAGTTCAGAAATTATCCTGACGGCACGTAGTGGCCGGGCTGCTTTGCGTCACCGCTTGCAACTCTTAGGCTTTAAATTCGAAAAATTAGATCTGGATAAACTTTACGAACGCTTTTTGCTGATGGCCGATGAACGTAAGATGATTCATGACCAGGACCTCATGGAATTAGTTGGATAAACAGAAGCTTCAGTCATCAAAAAAGGCCTATACGTAACAGTATGGGCCTTTTTTAGCTTTAAACTAGCTTAAATTATCCTGATCATAAGATATTAAAAAATTTCAATAAGATTATCTGTATATAAAATTAGACTATAGTAGTAAAAGTATATATTTGACTTTAATTACTTCTGTACTCTATGTATGAAAAACATCTCTACGAATTCTCCTGTAGAAGAATTACGCTTGTGGAGAAAATTTATCACAGGTGATCGTTTAGCTTTTCAAGAACTTATTGTTTCTAATTACCGCCCCTTAGTGCAGTACGGAACCCGCTTTTGCCGGGACCAGCCTTTCATTGAAGATGTCATTCAGGACTTGTTTGTGTACCTCTGGGAACATAAAGAGGACTTAAGTGATACGCCTGCTAATGTTCGCAACTACTTGTTCAAAGCTTTCCGCAATCGTATCCTTTTCGACCTCAAGCAGCAGCAACGTTTTACGGACTTGCCTGAAATGGATGACGAAGGGGGTGAATTACTCGTTCCCTGCGTGCAGGATACTTTATTGCATATCGAGGCCAATACGGAGGTAAGTCAGCAGATTTCGGGTCTCATGGCTCAATTGCCCGAACGGCAACGCGAAGCCCTGTTTCTAAAATACTACCAGGATTGCGAAATTCAGGAGATTGCTGACATCATGGGAATCAACCGCCAGTCGGTATCCAACCATTTACAGAAAGCCATGACTTTTCTGCGGCATCACTGGAAAAAATCCTTCATTACCCCACTCATTACCTACCTATTCTCTTCTCTTGTACTGTAATCGTACTCGACAGTTAATCGTACCCTCCTTTTCCAAAAAAGGGGTATGATGAAGCATGTAGTATTCCCCCATAAAAAAAATTAAAAAATTCCTATTCTGAGAGGGTATAAGGCTATTCGTTTTTCCTAATCAGAATGGAGACCTTCTCCTACTTTAATTATTCCATGGATAGCTATAATCATTTCAAGGCGGAAGAA
This sequence comes from Siphonobacter curvatus, assembly GCF_002943425.1. Lineage (NCBI taxonomy): Bacteria > Pseudomonadati > Bacteroidota > Cytophagia > Cytophagales > Cytophagaceae > Siphonobacter > Siphonobacter curvatus. Next base: position 97,316 of record NZ_PTRA01000007.1, on the reverse strand, counting down.
TTTTTAGAAAACCCCTCCTTTCGAGCGTGGGTTTACGGAAAATCTTCTCCGGCAGAAACCGACTACTGGAAGCGATTCTTAGGCGAGTATCCGCAGGCGGAAGAAGCTATCCTAGAAGCAAAAAGCGTATTACTATCCCTAGTAGAGCCCGAAGTAATCATGTCCGAAGAGTACATCCGCCAACGTTCGCGGCGTATTCTCGAACAAACCAGCTCCTCAGGTGTTAAACGTAGCTTCTGGCGGTGGGGTGGGAGCATGGCTGCCATACTCGTATTAACCGCTGGACTGGGCGGATGGTTAATTTGGAAAAACCAGGCGATAAGTCCTCCGCTTTCCATGCCTCAGGCAAAAGCCGTAGTAAAGGAGCATTGGAATGAAATCATCAATGAAAGTCAGCAAAGTCGGTTAGTATTATTGCCCGATGGAAGTTCAGCCGTATTGCAATCCCAAAGCCGGATTGCTTTCCCCAAAAAATTCGACGCTGCCAAGCGAGAGGTAGTCTTGATGGGAGAAGCTTTTTTCGAGGTCAAAAAGAATTCAAAGCAACCCTTTTTTGTAGAAACCAACGAAGTCATTACCCGCGTCACCGGAACGAGTTTTACGATACGGGCCTTCGAATCGGCCAAGCAGGTTAAGGTAACCGTGAAAACGGGTACGGTAGCGGTATTTAAGAAAGCTCAGCAGGAAGTGAGTCCGCAAGTAGTACGGCCTAATCAGCAAGCCACGTTTGAACGCCAGAACCAAACGCTATCGATTAGCGAAAGTCCATTGCCTGAACTGACTGTACTGGAAAAAGAGCCCTTTACATTCACCCGTACGCCCATTAGTGAAGTATTTCGGATACTGGAAAAAAACTACGGTGTGAAAATCAACTATGATTCGGAACTGATGAGGCATTGTACCTTATCGGCGGAGCTGGGTGATAAGCCGGTGCTCGAAAAGCTGACGCTGATTTGTGCTGGGATCGAATCGACCTATGAGTATCAGGATGGAAAAATAACAATTCACAGTAAAGGTTGCCATTAATTCTACTTTATCCCCTTGACTCGAACAAAGCCTATGTAGCAAACCGCACTTACTTCTTTATGAAAAAAGCCCCCGATGTTCCCGCATCGGAGGCCCGTAACTTCCCCTTTAGTCTTGCGAAACAATTATCCTCCCAAAAGGAGGAACAGGGGATTCTTTGTCTAATGGTTTATTAAACCTTCCAAATTTATGCAAAAAATTTTCCACTCAAACAAACTGCTGTACGACCTTATGAAAGTCAGTCTTGTACAGTTTTTCATGGCAGTAGTGTTTGTAGGTGCAAGTCATGCCCACGAGAGCTCAGGGCAGGAAATCCTTAACCAACGGGTCACTATTGCCGTTAAAAATCAGGATCTGGAAAAGGTACTTTCCAGACTGGCCAAAATTGCTAAAGTTCACTTCCTCTATAGTCCGGAACTGATTGCTGCGGACCGTAAAGTGAATCTTACGCTGCATAATCAATCCGTAGGAGCGGCTTTGCAGGAGTTACTGAATCCCCTGGACCTGACTTATCAGGTAATGGGTGAGCAGGTAGTCTTGAAACGCAAACCTGCTACGGTACTCGTTGCTCAGAATTCGGCTTTGACTGAGGAGAAGGTCGAGGAAAGCGAAACCCCCCTTGCTCCGGTAGACATCACCATCAAAGGGGTGGTTCTGGAAGAAGACGGTACGCCATTGGTAGGCGTAAGTGTACAGGTGAAAGGAACCACTACCGGAACGACCACGAAAGCGGATGGATCTTACCAACTAACGGTTCCCAACACGGAAGCGGTGCTGATTTTCAGCTACGTAGGTTTTCTCAAACAGGAAGTTCCGGTTGGTAGCAAAACAACGATCGATGTGCGGTTGCAAAGCGATACCCAAGCCCTTTCGGAAGTAGTTGTCGTAGGTTATGGCGAGCAGAAGAAGGAAACGGTAACGGGTGCCGTAACGACGGTGAAAGGGACGGATCTGGTAAAATCTCCCGCCGTTAACCTTTCGAACTCGATTGCCGGTCGGATGCCTGGTGTTATCGCCGTGCAACGCAGTGGCGAGCCTGGTTATGACGGAGCCGGTATTCGGATTCGGGGTACGAACACACTCGGAAACAGCGACGCCTTGATCGTAGTCGATGGTATTCCCGCACGAGCGGGCGGTTTTGACCGGATCAACCCAGCTGATATTGAGACGATTTCCGTTTTGAAAGATGCTTCGGCTGCTATTTATGGAGCTCGGGCGGCAAACGGCGTTATCCTGATTACCACCAAACGCGGAAAGACGGGTAAGCCCGAATTATCGTATTCATTTAATCAGGGTTTCTCACAGCCGACGGTTATTCCTAAACTAGCCAATGCCTCTCAGTTTGCTGAGATGCGCAATGAACTGGAAATTTTCAATTTACCTTCCAGCGAATGGGCTGCTGCTACGGCCGCTTTCCGTTCAACGGGTAGTTACACGCGTCCGGATGGATCTGTAAAATCAGCTCCCTACAAACCGGAAGACTTCCAGAAGTTTGCTGATGGTTCAGACCCTTGGTTTCACCCGAATACGAATTGGTTCAAGGATGCCTTGAAAACGTGGTCACCCCAATCTCGCCATAACGTTCAGTTGAGCGGAGGAACGGAAAACGTAAAATACTTAACCTCGATCGGGTACCAGAATCAGGATGCGTATTACAAAAATTCAGCCACGGGTTACAAGCAGTACGATCTGCGTTTGAATCTGGATGCGAACATCAACAAGTACGTACACGTAAGTCTGGGTAGCATTGCTCGTCAGGAAAGCCGTCGTTTTCCAACGAAATCAGCCGGTACAGTTTTCCGGATGTTGATGCGTGGTCTGCCTACGCAACCTGCGTTCTGGCCTAATGGAATGCCGGGTCCAGATATTGAAAATGGTGAAAACCCCGTCGTTATTACGACCAACCAAACGGGTTATGATCGGGATACGCGCTACTACTGGCAAACCAATGGTTCGATTGACATTAAAGTCCCTGGCGTTGAAGGTCTGAAATTTACGGGAACGGCGGCGCTTGATAAGTACGTCAAGCAAACCAAGCGTTGGGAGACCCCCTGGTATTTGTATACGCACCAAGGAGCCTTCGAGAGTGATGGCGTAACCCCGGTATTGGTACGTGGTAAACGCGGTCCTGCCGAGCCTCGACTCACGCAGGGTAACGAAGATCAGTTGAACATCCTCTTGGGTGGAATTGGAACCTATGAACGCAAATTTGGTGATCATGCCTTGACCTTACTGGCTGGGGTGAACAAGGAAACGATTCGTAACGATAACTTCAGTGCCTACCGTCGTTACTTCATTTCTACGGCCATTGATCAGCTTTTCGCTGGGGGTGACCTGGAGCGTACCAACAACGGTGGTGCTTGGGAACGGGCTCGTTTGAACTATTTCGGACGGGTTGCCTACAACTACAAAGAGAAGTACCTCGCCGAATTCCTCTGGCGGTATGATGGTTCGTACATGTTCCCTGAGAATACCCGTTACGGCTTCTTCCCGGGTATCATGGCGGGTTGGCAGATTTCTGAAGAGAACTTCTTCAAGAATAACGTCAACTTCATTAACTACCTGAAACTGCGGGCTTCGTACGGTCAGATGGGTAATGACCAGATTTACTACGATAACACCCTCCAGGAGTATCAGTACTACTCAACGGCCGGTTTTGGTACGTATGTCATCAACAACCAGTTACAGAAGACCCTGTTTGAATCTCGCGTACCTAACCCCAACATTACTTGGGAGGTTGCCAATAACTCAAATATTGGTTTGGAAGGTCAGTTATTCAACGGAAAAATCAACTTCGAGTTTGAGTACTTCTATAACAAACGGACGAGTATCCTCTGGCGTAAAAACGCTTCGATTCCTCAAACGACTGGTATGAAGTTGCCCGCTGAAAACATCGGTAAGATGCAAAACACCGGGTTTGAATTCAAGGTGGGTCACTCCGGTCAGAAAGGTGATTTCCGGTATAACGTAAGCTTCAACGGAGGCTATGCGAAGAACAAGGTTCTGTTCTGGGATGAAGCCCCAGGAGCACCTGCTTGGCAGCGTACGACGGGTAAACCTTTGAATGCCTTCTTATTCTATGAATACGATGGGGTCTTCAAAGATCAGGCCGATATTGATGCTACGTTGAGTCGTGTAGATTATTCAGCTATTAGTAACACGATACGTCCCGGCGACATGAAGTACAAAGACTACGATAGAAACGGAAAAATCACTCCGGATGACCGCGTACGTGGTAACAAGAACACCATTCCTACCCTGCAAGGTGGTTTGAACGGTTCGTTCTTTTACAAAAACTTCGATTTGTCAGTCCTGTTCCAGTACGCGACTGGTGCTCAACTCTACGTAAGTACGGGTGAATCCGGCAGTATCGGTAACTACTTGCTGGACGTGTATCAGCATCGTTGGACGGTAGACAATCCGAGTGATAAACACCCCCGTATTGCCGATCGTAGCAACCAGTACTACTCCAATGACAATACGTACTGGTTACGGAGTTCCGATTACATCCGTCTGAAAAACTTAGAATTAGGCTATACGCTGCCTTCTACGCTCAGCAAACAGATCGGTATGAATGCGGTACGATTCTATGTAAATGGTCTGAACCTCTTTACGGTTGATAAGCTGAAAGTGTACGATCCAGAAGCGGATAACACTACGGGTCAATATTATCCTCCTGCCCGCATTATCAACACGGGTTTATCCATCACATTCTAAGGTAAGCTAGGGTACGGTTGCTGCTGAACCGGTAACCGTACCTCGCATCGAAACGAAATAAGACTATGAAAAAATCGATTCAAAAACTGGGTTTCGTTGCAGTGGTCGCTCTGATGGCTTCCTGTAACGGGGACTTTGTGAATAAACAGCCGCTGGGAGAGGTAGTACTGTCAACCGTTTGGCAGGATGGTCCCTTAGCGGAAGCATTCGTTACGGATATCTATAACGGCTTTGGCCAGGGAGGTCTCGATGAGCAAATGCTGGCCTCCCTAACCGACGAAGCCCTGTTTACGCACCCCGGTCGAGGTATTAATACCTTTACCGAGGCCCGGTCCAATCCGGCTGATATTGGCTGGGTGAATAACACCTACGCATGGGGCGACATGTATACTCGTATTCGGGCCTGTAACTTGGCGATTGAAAACTTAACGAGCCCTCAGTTTAATGATCCTACTTTGGCGACTCGCTTACTGGGTGAAGCCAAGTTCATGCGGGCGTATTACTATCAGCAATTAACTCGTTACTACGGCGGCGTACCAATTATTGATCGGGCCTATAAATTAGGTGAAGCCGATTATACGGTAACGCGGAACACGTATGAAGAGTGTATTAACTTCATTACGAAGGATCTGGATGATGCAGCTACGGCACTCAAAGGAAAATCCATGCTTCCCGGTCGTGCCAACGAAGCTGCTGCTCTGGCTCTCAAGTCGCGGGTACTGCTTTACGCCGCCAGTGATTTACACGATGTACCTACGGCGAAAGCCAAATCAGCAACCATTGCTGCGTTTGCCAAACCTGAAATTTTAGGGTATGTAAGTGGTAGTCGAGCCGATCGCTGGAAGAAAGCAAAAGATGCCGCTAAAGCAGTACTCAATCTGACTTCGTATGGTTACGAGTTGAATTTATCCGCTCCGGTTTCTAAAGAACAAGGTACCACCAATTACATCAACGTATCTACTTCTAAAAATGGCGGCGAAAAGGATTTGATTCTGGGTCGTTACTTCATTGACTTGAAAGATGAAGGGGGAGCCTGGGTAGGTCGTAACAACGGACCCAACGGCTACCACAACTGGGCGGGAAATACACCTCTTCAAAACCTGGTGGATGATTATGAAATGATGGATGGTAGCAAGTTCGACTGGAGTGATCCCTCGAAAGCGACAACGCCTTACCAAAACCGCGATCCTCGTTTCTACGGCACCATTCTCTACGACGGAGCTCCCTGGAAACCCCGGCCTTCGGATGTAGCGGGTAGAGATCCCAACAACCAGATTCAGACGGGCCAATATCAGGTAACCAACGCCAGCGGAGCTGTCGTTGCGGCAGCGGGTCTAGATACGCGTCAAAGCTCCGTCGAAGACTGGAACGGATCGCGGACGGGTTACTACATGCGGAAGTTCATTGATCCGAACCCGGCGATTGTGGATCAGAATACGCGTCAGCAAGTCCCTTGGCCGTTGATCCGTTATACGGAATCACTGCTTAACTACGTCGAGGCTTGTATTGAGCTGGGCGAAGATGCCGAGGCTAAAACCTACCTCAACAAAGTACGTTTCCGGGCGGGTATGCCAGCGATTACCGAAACGGGCAATGCCCTGCGGGAACGCTACCGCAACGAACGCCGCGTGGAGATGGCCTACGAAGAGCAACGCTACCACGATGCCCGCCGCTGGATGATTGCTCCGACTACCTTAGGTGAGCAGGCTCAAATCATTCAAATTACGGGTACGCTCAAGGCTGGTAAAACGGTAAGCATTTATAAGTACGATCCGAATAACTACAATTACAAATATCAGGTGACCAACATTGATCCAGGTATTGAAAATCGGAAATGGCTCGATAAGATGTACTTCGTCCCCATCAGCCGGGATGAGATGAACCGGAACAGCAAATTGCTTCAAAACCCTGGTTACTAATAGGTTACTAAAGATCAGGTAATGTTTCGAAAATAATCTACGTCTCTACAGGCGTAGATTATTTTCATAAAATAGGCCTTGTATCACCTGAAAAAGCGGCCCACTGCTACCCATTGACGATTGCCCCTTAACTGTATATCCCCTCATGAATCGAATTATACCGCTTAGCCTTTTGGTCTTTTTGCTGGCTTGTCAGCAGAAAAGCGAGAAGGAAGTAACGCAGGCCGATCCAGGACCTACCTTATTTAAAGCCTTATCAACAGATCAAACCCACGTTGACTTTAGGAATACCTTAACCGAAGGCCTCAATACTAATATTTTAATGTATGAATACTTCTACAACGGCGGGGGCGTTGCCGTTGGAGATTTGAATAACGATGGCCTGGAAGATCTTTACTTCACGGCTAATATGACGCCCAACAAACTGTACCTGAATCAGGGGAACCTACAGTTTAAAGACATTACGGAGGTCAGTGGAGCAGCGGGCCGACCAGGCCCTTGGAAAACAGGGGTGACGATGGCTGACGTGAACGGAGACGGGAAGCTGGATATTTACGTTTGCTATTCGGGGAGCGTATCCCCCGAGAATCGGACCAATCAGCTGTTTATCAATCAGGGCGTTGATGCCAACGGAAGCCCCCAGTTTAAAGAATCGGCTCGGGAATATGGACTTGATCTACCCGCCTTTAGTACCCAGGGATCTTTTTTTGATTACGATAAAGACGGCGATCTCGACCTGTTTTTACTCAATCACAACCCGAAGTCTTTACCGGTATTGGATGAAGTAGCCACGAAAGAGGTCCTCAAAAAGGAAGACCCCAACGTGGGCTCAAGACTATTCGAAAATACGGGCAATCACTTTAAAGACGTTACGACAAAGGCAGGCATTCAAAGTGTATCCTTATCATACGGTTTAGGAATTAGTATCTCAGATATGAATGGCGACGGCTGGCCGGATATTTACATTGGAAATGATTACGCCGTGCCGGACTTTTTATATATCAATAATCAGAACGGGACCTTTCGTAATCAAATTCAGAACTACCTGGGGCATACCTCTCAGTTTTCAATGGGTAATGATATTGCGGATATCAATAATGACGCGTTGCCCGACATTTATACCCTGGATATGCTACCCGAAGACAACAAACGGCAGAAACTGTTGATGGCTTCGGATAACTACGAAAAATTTGATTTAAATCTACGTTCCGGGTTTTACTATCAGTACATGCGGAACATGCTTCAGCTTAATAATGGCAACGGCACCTTTAGCGAAATCGGTCAGCTTTCGGGGCTGTCGAATACCGACTGGAGCTGGGCTTCCCTCTTTGCTGATTACGATAACGATGGTTGGAAAGATCTCTTTGTTTCCAATGGGTATCTACGGGATTATACCAACATGGATTTTTTGAAATACATGGGCGATTTCATGAAGAATCGTCAGGGCAACATTCACCGCCAGGACGTACTGAATCTGGTCCAACAAATTCCGGCTTCCAACGTAAGTAACTATCTCTTTAAGAATAACGGTAACCTGACGTTTTCAAATGTCAGTGCGGCCTGGGGGGTGAATCAGCCGCTGAACAGTAACGGAGCCGCTTTTTCGGATTTAGATAACGATGGCGATCTGGATTTGATTATTAATAATATCAATCATCCGGCGAGTCTATATGAAAACCAGTCGGATCGGAAGCACCATTTTTTAAGAGTAAAACTTGAGGGCAAACCGGGCAATACGCAAGGAATTGGGGCTAAAGTCCTCATTTCGGCGAAAGGGCAACGGCAGTTTCTGGAGCAGATGCCCACGCGGGGGTATCAGTCGAGCGTATCACCCGTGTTGCATTTTGGCTTGCAGGCCGTTACTCAAATTGATTCGCTGACGATTACCTGGCCCGATGGGTCGCAGGAAACCAAAACGGCTCTGAAAGCCGACCAGCTACTGACACTCAAACAGACGGATGCTTCGTCGGCTAAAACCCGTACTACAGTTCCCGGTTGGTACCAAGCCGTACCTGCACCCGTAGCGTTTCAATCGGCATCTACGTCACTCAATGATTTCAAACGACAGCCTTTATTGGTTAATCCGCTGTCTTTTTCGGGGCCTTGTTTGGCAAAAGCTGACGTCAATGGAGACGGCAAGGAAGACCTGTTGGTGGGTGGGGGTAATGGGCAGGGGGGCGTACTATTTCTGCAACAGGCGAACGGGAAACTCAGTAAGAAACAAAGCTTCGATACCGTGGGTGAAGACGCGGATGCCTTGTTTTTCGATGCCAACCGCGACGGCTTTCCCGATTTATACCTGGCGAGCGGTGGATACGGTGACCTGATGCCGGAAGATCCCCGTTTACAGGATCGACTGTATCTAAACGACGGTAAGGGAAATTTTACGAAAGCGACGGGAGCTTTACCGACCCTTGCGGGTAGCAAAAGTTGCGTACGGGCGGCCGATCTCAACGGCGATGGAGCTTTGGATTTATTCGTAGGTGGTCGGGTGATTCCGGGCCGATACCCCGAAACGCCGCCGAGTTTCCTGCTCATCAACGATGGCAAAGGGCACTTCAGTGATCAGACCGCGAAGTTGGCCCCGGCACTGGCTCGTATGGGTATGGTCAGTGATGCCGCCTGGCTGGATTTAAATCAGGACCAGAAACCCGATTTAGTAGTAGTAGGCGAGTGGATGCCTGTTACGGCCTTCGTAAGCGGTGGCAGTACCTGGACGGATCAGACGAGTACTTATTTCCCGAAAGCCTACCGGGGTTGGTGGAATAAACTACTGGTAGAAGATCTCAACGGTGATGGCCGAATGGATCTACTCGTTGGGAATCAGGGACTCAATACGCAATGCAAAGTTTCCGATCGCGAACCCGCTGAATTGGTCTACAAGGATTTTGACGACAATGGTTCCATCGATCCCATTCTCAGTTTTTACATCCAGGGGAAAAGTTATCCCTACGTAACCCGCGATGAATTGCTCGACCAGATCAGTATGATGCGGACGCGTTTCCCGGACTATAAAAGCTACGCCGAAACTACGCTTACGGATATTTTCACACCGGAAGAATTAGAAGGTAGTACGAAACTATCGGTTAATACGCTGCAAACCACCCTGTTCGTCCGAACCGCTACAGGCAATTTCCAGCAACAAGCCTTGCCCATTCAGGCTCAAATGGCTCCCGTATTCACGATTACTAGTTTGGACTTTGATCAGGATGGCAAAAAGGATTTGCTGCTCTGCGGAAATGTGAATAAAGCCCGGCTGCGTTTTGGAAACTGCGATGCCAATTACGGCGTCCTGCTGAAAGGCAACGGAAGGGGACAATTCCAGTACATTCCGCAGCAACAATCCGGCTTTGCCTTACGGGGTGATGTACGAAGTGTGCTACCCTGGGGTAACGAATTACTCATTGGAATCAATCAAAAAGGCTTACAAGCGTACCAACGGCGATGAAATACTGGTTTATACTTTGCTTCTTGGTGGGCTGGTCCTGTACGAAAAAAAAGGAAGCGGAACTAGCCCCTGCCCAGATTACCCACGTCATCGAGGAAATGACGGAGACCATGATCCACGACGTGACGAATCCGCCGCTGGCGGCTCGTTTTTTCTCGTATGCCTGCCTGTCGGGATACGAAGTACTGGCTCAGCACGATTCGTCGATGCGTAGTATGCACGGCGTTTTGAACGGTTTCCCCGTTATTCAGAAACCCAGCGAGATCCCCGAACATTCCGTATCTCTGACGGCCTTGCTGGCCATGATGGAGACGGCTCAGAAAATGCAGCCTTCGGGGAAACGACTGGCCCAATATGAAACCCATTTTCTGGATTCCTGCCGGACGGCTGGTTACTCGGACGAAGTGCTAAACGGGTCGAAAGCCTACGCTCAAGCGATTAGCAAACAAATCCTGGCCTACGCCAAAGCCGATCGCTACAACCGGATCAGCAATTATCCTCGGTATCAGACCCGCACGGGCGACGGTTTTTGGTATCCCACGCCGCCGGGTTATTTTGCTCCGGTTGAGCCGTACTTTGCAACCGTCCGTTCGTTTACGCTGGATACCTGTTCGCAGTTCAAGCCTGCTCCGCCGACACCGTATTCGGCCGATCCGAAGTCGGCGTTTTATCGGATGATGCAGATCAATTATGCGGATAAGCTACCCGACGAACACAAACAAATCGCGGCTTTCTGGGATTGTAATCCCTTTGCTTTGGAAGACAACGGCCATTTGATGGTGGGTATGAAGAAAATATCGCCGGGGGCTCACTGGCTAGGTATTACGGGTATTGCCTGTCAGAAGGCCAAGGTGAGTTTTGCTCAGGCGTTGAAGATTCATACCGTCGTGGCGATTACGCTAACGGACGGATTCATCTGTTGCTGGGATGAAAAGTACCGCAGCAACCGGATTCGACCCGAAACGGCCATTCGCAAGCTTATAGACCCGCACTGGCGACCCTTCCTGCAAACGCCCCCTTTTCCCGAATACCTGAGTGGTCACTCCACGATTTCTTCGGCGGCGGCCGTGGTTCTAACCCATTATTTCGGTGATCACTTTGCCTACACCGATACCGTGGAAGAACCCTTTGGTTTGAAGGCCCGCCCGTATCAATCCTTTCAGCAAGCTGCTGATGAAGCGGGCATGTCCCGTCTGTACGGGGGCATTCATTTCATGGATGCCATTACGGAAGGTCGGCAGCAGGGATTGAAAGTAGGCACCTGGGTTATTCAAAGAGTCGAAGGAAAACGCGGACTAGTCGCAAGTAACTAGCCATTTAACCCGAATTGCGTAAGTTAGTCCGTTATACGAAACCAATACACCTATCATCCGGCATCGTCCGTCATTACTTTTTTCTCACTCCATCTCATGCGTTATTCATCGCTTCAACCCCTAGCCCTAGGCTTATTGTTGACAGCCGGAGGTTTTTATGGTTGTAAAACCAGTCAGAAACCAGCCCAGACCACCCAGGCCGCGGCTCCCGCTACTACCTCTGCCTCTGCACCGGTCGGTGTCGAAAAGCCTAAACCTCGCATTTTGGTTTTCTCCAAAACGGCGGCTTTCTATCACACCTCCATTCCAAGCGGTATTGCAGCCCTGCAAAAGTTAGGGCAGGAGAATGGCTTCGAAGTCGATACGACGAAGAGTGCCACTCTGTTTACGGAAGACAATCTGAAAAAGTATCAGGCCGTCATCTTCCTGAGCACCACGGGTAACGTGCTTGACCCCAATCAGCAGGTCGCTTTTGAACGATACATTCAGGCGGGCGGTGGTTACGTGGGAATTCACGCCGCGACGGATACCGAATACAACTGGCCCTGGTACAACAAACTGGCCGGAGCGTACTTTGCCAGTCACCCTCGTCAGCAGAATGCGGGCATTGATGTACTGGACAAAAAGCACCCTTCGACGAGTTTCCTGCCCGATCGCTGGGAGCGTTACGATGAATTATACAACTTCAAGAATATCAATCCAGACGTGAAGGTTCTCATGAATCTGGATGAGGATAGCTACGAAGGCGGCACGAATGGCAGCAATCACCCCTTTGCCTGGTACCACGATTACGACGGTGGACGGGCATTTTATACGGCGGGTGGTCATACCAACGAAAGCTTCAGCGAACCGCTGTTTTTGAAACATTTGCTCGGCGGCATTCAGTACGCTATAGGCGACGGAAAACTGGACTTCGCCAAAGCGTATTCCGTCAAAACACCCGAGGAAAATCGCTTCGTTAAAACAGTGCTTTCCAACGATTTGAACGAGCCGATGGAGCTGGCGGTAGCTCCCGATGGACGCGTATTTTTTGTGGAACGGACGGGTAAGTTTTACCAATACGATCCAAAAACGCAGCAAACTCGTCTGGTCTATGACTTCCCGGTCAAGGCGGTGGAAAAGTATCTGAACGGCCTGCTGGGGATGACGATTGATCCTAACTTCAAGCAAAACCACTACCTGTATTTCTTCTATACGATTCAGGATGGTGAACAAACCAAGCAACGCATTGCCCGCTTTGTGATGGGGGATGATGGCGTACTGGACGTAGCTTCCGAGAAACCCATTATCGAATTCCCGATTGATTTGGAAGTAAGTGCTCACACGGGTGGTTCGATGGCCTGGGATGCCAAAGGCAATCTATTCATTTCCACGGGTGACAATACCGTACCTTTTGAGTCCAGCGGTTTTGCTCCGATTGATCAGCGGCCTAATCGACTGACCTTCGACGCTGAACGATCGGCCGGTAACCCGAACGACTTACGTGGTAAAATCCTTCGCATTCACGTAGAGGCCGATGGTTCGTACACAATTCCCGAGGGCAACCTGTTTGCCAAAGGAACGCCCGGTACGCGTCCGGAAATTTACGTGATGGGTTGCCGCAACCCGTACCGGATTTCCGTTGATCCGCTGACGGGTTACGTATACTGGGGCGAAATTGGGCCCGATTCCGGCGTGGATGGCCCGCAAGGCCCTCGCGGTTACGATGAGTTCAATCAGGCCAAGAAACCCGGTAACTTCGGCTGGCCGTATTTCGTAGGCGATAACAAACCCTACAAGGAGTACAACTTCGAAACGAAAGCCGTTGGCAAGGAATTCGACGTCAACGGACCTACCAACCATTCGCCGTACAATACGGGAGCGAAAACCTTACCTCCGGCTCAGAAAGCCATGATCTGGTACCCGTACAACCGTTCATCTGAGTTTCCTGAACTCGGTGAAAGTGGACGTTGTGCAATGGGTGGACCGGTTTACCATTTCGATCCCAATCTGGCTTCGGATGTGAAATTACCCGCGTATTACGACAAGGCGATCTTCTTCTACGACTGGATGCGGAACTGGGTATTTGCCGTTCGTCTGGACGAGAATTATAACTACAAACGTTTGGAAGCATTCATGCCGACGCGAGGAGATTTCCGCCGTCCGGTAGATATGGAAATAGGTCCCGAAGGAGCGATCTATATGCTGGAATACGGTTCCGTATACGGAATCGATAACGAAGATGCCCGTCTGGTGAAAATCGAGTACAACGCCGGTAACCGGGCTCCGGTTGCTAAGATTACGGCGAAGGATACGATTGGACTGGCTCCGTTAAAAGTCGCTTTCAGCAGTGCGAAAAGCTACGACTTCGACGAAGAAGACAAGCTTAGCTACGAATGGCAGTTTGAAGGCAAATCGGTAGCTTCTCGGGAAGCCAACCCAACGCATATTTTTGAAAAAGACGGGATTTATCAGACCGTTCTGAAAGTAACCGATCCGACGGGTCTTAGCAGCTACGATACGCTGGAAGTGAAGGTTGGCAATACGTTGCCGCAGGTAGCCATTGCGACGCCGGGTGGAAACAGCAGCTTCTTCTTCCCCACGCAAACGCCCCTTAAGTATGAGGTGAACGTAAAGGACAACGAAGACAAGGTTATTGACAAGAAGAAGGTGAAAGTATCACTCAACTACATCCCGAAAGTAGCGGGCGGTAACGAATCGCAGATGGGACACCAGCAGATTACGGGTACGTTTAACCTGGGTAAATCACTCATGGAAGGTAGCGACTGTAAAGCTTGTCACCAGATTAACAAGAAGTCAGTAGGTCCAGCCTTTATGGAAGTTTCCAAGCGGTACCGGGGTGATAAAGGTGCCCTGACCCGACTGGCAAACAAAGTCATCACGGGTGGCGGTGGCGTATGGGGCGAGCATGCCATGAACGCCCATCCGCAGCTGGCCCGCGAAGAAGCTACGGAAATTGTGAAGTACGTACTGTCGCTGTCAAATCAGCAACCTGACGTGCGTTTACCGGAAAAGGGTACCGCAACGTTGAAAGAACACGTAGGCAAGCCCCAGGAAGGTCGCTATATTCTGACGGCTTCGTATACCGACAAAGGAGGCACCATCAAGCCGCTGACGTCGAGTGAAACGCTGGTACTACGGCCGAACCGGATAGATGCGACTGGCGTGGATATGGTCAGCAACATCAACCGTCAGGGTAAGCGACTGGGTTCGATTCATAACCGCTCGTATTTCGTACTGAAGAATATCGATCTGACGGGAATCAAGCAACTGACCTACCGCTACGCATCCAAGGATAAAGATGCCATGATTGAAGTACACGTGGATTCGCCTAAAGGACAGGTGATCAGCACGCTCAATTACAAGGCTACGGGGAACTGGAATACCTTCCAGGAAGTCGTAAGCCCCATTCTGAATCCGGGCGGTAAACACGATCTGTACTTTGTATTTGTGAAGAAAGACAAACCGAACGACAATCTGTTCTCGCTGGACTGGGTGGAGTTTGGGAAATAATTGGGTAGCCAGGGGCTGACAACCTGGTGATAAATAGAAATCGAGCCTACGGTTCCTAAGGGGATTGTAGGCTCGATTTCTATAGGCAGTACAGGGGATCCCTGCGTACGCTACGCCCTAAGGCTGGAATGTACGTACCTTTTCCGATACCGTACGCTTCGGTTGATAGATACCGCCAATCACCCGTTCAATCCACCGCATCGGTACCACCTTTGGTAACCAGGCACCCACCCGGTTAACAAAACCTGGAATCACTTCGGCCTTTCCGGCGAACAATGCCCGAACCGCAAGCTCCGCCACTGCCTGAGGCGTCATATGGACCTTTGTTGCCGTTTTTTTAAGCGATTCACCCATTCGGGCCCGGTCCACAAAGCCCGTATCCGTGCTGCCTGGACTAAGCATCGTAACCTGTACCGAAGAGCCTCGAAGCTCATGACGTAAACCCCGGGTGAACGAAAGAATGAACGCTTTGGATGCGGCGTATACCGTTAAGTACGGGACCGTCTGGTAAGCTGTGGTGCTGCAGACATTCAGCAGATACGCCTTGGGTTGTTTTTTCAGAAGCGGTAAGAACGCGTGGGTAATTTCCAGTACCGCCCGAATGTTGACATTCACAATATCCAGTTGCTCCTGAACGGGTAACTCTTCGAAGCTTCCGTTAAGGCCAAAGCCCGCATTGTTTACTAGGATTTCCAGGTTAGAGCCTACCTGTTGTTGCCAGACACGAAGCACCCGCAGAAAACCAGGTAGGGCCAAATCCAGCGTTAACACGTGGATGTTTACGCCATAGGTCTTTCGTAACGCCTCAGCGGTTCGGTACAGTTTTTCTTCCTGCTGATCTACCAGTAGTAAATCATAGTGACGCTGAGCCAGCTGCTCGGCGATGGCCCGCCCAATCCCCTGAGCGGCTCCGGTAATCAATGCGTAGGGCATAGTTTCTTTGCCTAAGAATATCGAAGAGAAAGCAGTCCTCCGGTGGGGAGGACGGTTGAAACTAACTCAGAAAACGAGCGAGGCCGGGTTGCCAGTTCTTCCATAAGGATCCACCCGGAAACGTAGGTTTAGGGAACTTCAGATTTCCCAGCGTATGGTAAAAAGGCGTAGGACTTTCGGCGTGTTTGGGGCTGTAGGCTCCAGTAATGATGGGAATGTACATCACACGGCGGCGACTCCGCTCGCCGATGAAGGGCGATTGCTGAACGCGGTGCCAGAGCCGGCCGTCGTGGATGGTTAAATCACCGGCTTCGATGTCAAAGCCGACTTCTTTGGGATCGGGTTGGTTATCGATGAAGTATTTTTTGCGAAACAGGAGCTTCCAGATGCTTTGCTCATGCGTACCGGCCAGTACCCGCAAGCCCCCGTTGGACTGTGGGCAGTCGTCGAGGTGCAAGCCTACATTCAGCATAGGCTGGATGCGGGTTCCGAGAAACAAATCCCGTGGGCTGTCGGTATGCCAGCCTAGTTTTTTGAACTGGCTCGTGGGTGTATTGACGTAGTGGTTGACGACTAGACCGTCTTTCTCATGTTCGCCGATACGGCCCTGGTAGGGTCCCAGTAATTCCAGCAGAAGTTGCAGGCGGGGATCTTTTAGAAAATCACCCAGGGTCTGGCTGTAATGGGAAGTAAAGGCCAGCCGTTGAATCATCCGTTCGCCGCGTTCGTTTTCACCGAATTTCAGGGGTATCCCATTGACTTTTTCCGTCTGGGTTTTCAGCAAATGCTGCTCGACGCGGTTGACTTCCCGAATGAATTCCTGAACGGTGGCCCGATCAATGAACTGCTTGAACTGAATGATTCCGTACTGTTGAAAATAGCGACGCTGCTCGTCGGTAAGGGCGTTATTGAAAACGAATGTCTGATGCATGAGTCCTTGTTTTTGCGTTGAATAAGGGACAATACTTTCCTGACTCCTTCGGGATGAAAGAGTGGGCATGAAGGCTAAAAAGCAGGCTTACTTACAACACAAGGAGGAGCGGAGGCGGAGGTTAATGAAAACCAGTTCGTAGTTCGCTAACATAACGGGGCCTTTGATTGAATCACTGGGTCAAAGGAAAAGCAAGAATCGGATAAAGTCAATAGTATACTTAATCTATTTATTTAGTAGACTAATAATAATTTAATAAAGGTCTGATTATCAAATGATCACGCCTTTATATTTTTTTCAATACATACAAAGCTTTTAGCCATTGCCTAGAAAACGGCTTTCAAAAGCGCACCTGGTCATCAAAAGTGCTCATACCATGATTGGATCAGGTAGCGAAGTAAGGAGCTACGTAGAGACGCCAGCCTCATTGCTTTTAGTAGGTGTAGTTCTCCATTCATTTTTGGTAAAACTCCATTTTTAATAGGGTTTGTTCGTTCTATAGGAGCTTTAACGCTGATTATGATCCTTTTCCGCTTTCTTCTATGAAAAACTGAGTTGAAACCGCCAACTTGCTACTTTTCTTGATAACGATAACCTTTTAAACATTTCATTAATGATACGCTCTTGTCTGCTTGGTCTGATGGGTTTGTCGATGCTTACGGCAACGGCCCAGGAAGTGACCAAGGTAGCCGAACCCGTAGAGTGGGTGAATACGCTCATGGGCACCCAGTCTAAATACAGCCTGTCCACCGGAAATACGTATCCCGCCATTGCTTTGCCCTGGGGTATGAACTTCTGGATGCCACAAACCGGCAAAATGGGCGATGGCTGGGCCTATACCTACGATTCGGATAAAATTCGCGGTTTCAAGCAAACGCACCAGCCCAGTCCCTGGATTAATGATTATGGTCAGTTTGCCATCATGCCTACGACGGGTAAGCTGCGTTTCGATCAGGACGAGCGGGCGAGCTGGTTCTCGCATAAGTCAGAAGTAGCCAAACCTTACTACTACAAAGTATACCTGGCCGACCACGACGTAACGACTGAAATCGCTCCCACCGAACGGGCCGCCGCTTTACAGTTTACGTTCCCCCAAAGCGAAGAATCCCGCGTAGTCATTGACGCCCTCGACAAAGGATCTTACGTGAAAATCATTCCCGGTGAAAACAAGATCATCGGTTATACGACGAAGAACAGCGGTGGTGTACCCGCCAACTTCAAAAACTACTTCGTTATTCAATTCGACCGCCCCTTTGCCAATACGGCTGTTTGGAGTGGTAAGAACGTAGTCAATAATCAGCTCGAAGTAAAGGATAACCACGTTGGTGCAGTAGTAGGCTTCTTGACCAAAAAAGGTGAAAAAGTGTACGCCCGCGTGGCTTCTTCGTTCATCAGTCCCGAACAGGCGGAGTTGAACCTGAAAGAAATCGGTAAGGATGATTTTGCGACGGTGAAAGAAAAAGCCCGCAAAATCTGGAATCAGGAAATGAGCCGACTAACCGTAGAAGGCGGATCCGTGGATCAAACGCGGACGTTCTATTCCTGTCTGTACCGTTCAATGTTGTTCCCCCGCAAGTTCTACGAACTCGACGCGTCGGGTAAAGTCATGCACTACAGTCCCTACAACGGTCAGGTATTGCCCGGTTATATGTTCACGGACAATGGTTTCTGGGATACCTTCCGAGCCCAGTTTCCCTTCTTTAATCTGATGTACCCGACGATGAACGGTCACATCATGGAAGGTCTGGCCAACGCCTACAAAGAAAGCGGCTTTTTGCCCGAGTGGGCTAGTCCCGGTCACCGGGACTGTATGATTGGTTCGAATTCCGCTTCACTCATTGCCGATGCTTATCTAAAAGGAGCCCGTGGTTTCGACATTAATACCCTTTACGAAGGTATTTTGAAAAATACCCAAAATGAAGGCCCGCTCAGCTCGGTAGGCCGGAAGGGTGTGAAGTACTACAACGAATTAGGCTACGTTCCTTACGACGTAAAAATCAACGAAAACGCGGCCCGTACGCTCGAGTATGCCTACGACGACTTTACCATCTATCAGTTGGCAAAAGCCCTGAAACGTCCGCAAACGGAAATTGATCTGTTTGCCAAACGCAGTCAGAACTACCGGAACCTCTTCGATCCTGAAACCAAACTGATGCGGGGTAAAAACAAGGACGGTAAATTCCAGTCGCCGTTTAATCCCTTCAAATGGGGTGATGCCTTTACGGAAGGCAATAGCTGGCACTATACCTGGTCCGTCTTCCACGACGTACAAGGTTTGGCCGATCTGATGGGCGGTAAGAAAGCGTTCGTCAACATGCTGGATTCCGTTTTCGTGGTACCGCCGATTTTCGACGATTCGTATTACGGACAGGTGATCCACGAAATTCGCGAAATGCAAATCATGAATATGGGTAACTACGCTCACGGCAACCAGCCCATTCAGCACATGATTTACCTGTATAACTACGCGGGCGAACCCTGGAAAGCGCAGTACTGGCTCCGCGAAGTAATGGAACGCATGTACAAACCCACGCCCGACGGCTACTGCGGCGATGAAGATAACGGTCAGACTTCGGCCTGGTACGTATTCTCTTCGCTGGGTTTTTATCCGGTATGTCCCGGTACGGATCAGTACGTGGTAGGAACGCCGCTGTTCAAGAAAGCAACGATTCAGTTGGAAAATGGCAAGAAAGTCCTGATTACGGCTCCCAATAACACGGATGAAACCCGTTACATTCAGTCCTTGAACCTGAACGGAAAAGCGTATAGCAAAAACTGGCTCAGCCACGATGAACTCATGAAAGGGGCTACGCTGAACTTCCAGATGTCAACTAAGCCAAACCAGAAACGTGGTACGGCGGATGCGGATGCTCCGTATTCATTCTCGACGGCGAAGAAGTAGTGCTTCGTTGAAAGTAGCTTACTATTACAATTGATTCTTAACCACAGCATACCCTGCGTTTTTGACCGGGTATGCTGTGGTTATTGTCTTAGAGAGGAGCTTGAAAAGATTGAATCTTCAAATCCTTTCAATCCTCAAACCTACTTCAACTAATCCTCCGCCTTCTCGCGGCCATTGGCCATCCGGACGATTTTCGGGGAAAACTTCGCCAGTACTTCTACTAACTCCGACTGAGCGGCCATGACCTGTTCCAGGTTTTTGTAGGCCATCGGAGCCTCGTCAAGGTCGCCGCCCAAAAGCGTAACGCCCGCCATTTCCAGGGCTTTCTGCACGTCTTTTTTCTGAATAGTCTGGAATGCTTTCGTACGGGACATGAGTCGTCCGGCCCCGTGCGAAGCCGAATTTAGCGATTCCGCGAATCCCTTGCCTCGTACTACATAGCCCGGTTGTGTCATCGAGCCCGGAATAATACCCAGGTCGTTTAGACCCGCGGGCGTAGCTCCCTTACGGTGGACAATGACCTCCCGACCATCGGCCAGTTTTTCCTTCCAGGCGAAGTTGTGGTGATTTTCCACCCTAACTACTGGCGACTGATCCAAAGCCCTGGCAATCTTATTATGAATCTCGTGGTGATTCGCCGAAGCGTAATCGCCCGCTAAATTCATGGCAATCCAGTATTCCTGTCCTTCCTCGGAGTCCAAATCCAGCCAGGCCAGATGTTGGGCTTCTTTGGGGAGTTTGGTTTTCTGCATCGCCAATTTTGAATAATAGTTGGCAATGTTGCCCCCAAATCCCCGCGAACCCGAGTGCGAAAGTAGGGCCAGATACCGACCCGTCGGTAAAAGGTCGTCAGACAATACTTCCAGTTCACCCCATTCCACGAAGTGATTGCCCGTACCCGAGGTACCCAACTGGCGGTATGCTTTATCGCGCAATTCACGAATAGGTTTGGTCGCAGTCCACTCCGGACGTTCAAACAGGGTATCGTCAAACTTTTTTCGCGATTCTGAGCCGATACCAAAATGGGTGTGATCTCCCAGTAAGGTTTTCAGTGTTTTAGGCTCGCTGTCAATCATCGTAGCCGGTAAATCGAATACACTTAGACACATCCGGCAGGCAATATCTACCCCGACCGCGTACGGAATCACGGTATTCGCCGTCGTAGCCAGTACGCCGCCGATGGGCAAACCGTAACCTTGGTGAGCATCGGGCATCAAGGCTCCCGCCTGAGCAATCGGCAGTTGCATGGCCGTTTGCATTTGGTTGAGGGCACCCTGCTCGATTTGACTGGCTCCGTAAATGTGATAGGGCAGAGGCTCATCCCGTAGGACAAACTCCCGCGTGGTTTGTCCCGGTAAAGCGGGCAGTTCGTATACAGGCGTACGGGCTGCTTCAGCGGCAAGCAGGCCCTGAGCGTATTCCGTAAGTGGAATCGCCGTACCTGCATCCGCCAGCTTCTTAACGGCCACGCCCAGATTGGTCAGTTTATTGCGGGAAAACGCAAACTTCTTTGGATTCTCCAGCAGTTGAGCCAGCAAGGTCAAGACTTTATCTCTGGAATAAACGCCGTTTGAAATCAAGCCGTTGCTGACGCGAAGAAACTGCTTTTGCAGCTCTTCCGGTATAATCCCCAGGGCTTGCAAATCGGCCTGGGTTAATAGGGTTTCCATGGTTGTAAGGATTGGTGGAAAACAAAAAAGCCCGGAACACGCAGTTCCGGGCTATATAGGGATACTTAGGCCTAAGTCATCCGTTGAGTTGCTAGCTCATTCGCCCGGAACCATTACGATCCTTCCGTCCAAAATCTGGGGCCAGACTTTGACGTTGGGTCATTGCGTAACGGTATGCTTGAGCGATTTTTTGCATTGCGGGCACAAAGATTGCCGTTTTTTTAGATTTCCAAAAAACTCATTTTTAATTTTTTGTGAAGACTTCTCATCACAGCAGGTCGTTCGTACAAATGGTTTATTTCTGAATATCAGTCGTTCCTTTCAAGTGCGTGGGAAATTCCGGAGCAGCCATCCGGAAGCCATTGGCTTTCTCCGCTAGTCCATTACCATCTTTAATGATACGCCCTGAACCCACCGGAATAAGCACATCATTAGGGTCCGTTTTGGCTTTCATGATCAGGGCAGTTTGTAGATTTTTAATACCTTTGTCCGTTAATTCGCCCGAAAAAATCCGGATTTGGGTAGCCGTATACGGATCTTCGTCGCCGTCTTCTGAGTGACTAACGATTTCAGAAAAGAGCGTAAATTTGTTTGCAGAACCCGCCAGAAAAGCCCCTTGCCCCGAGCCATTCGTACTGCCTTTCAGGTCTACTTTTACGCTCAGATTTTGCTGGTCCTGATTCGAAAACCGTATTTTCAAATCGTCGAATTCGTACCCGGCTTCGTAGGCATCCTCTTCCCCGTAAGGACTTACCAATTCATGCGGCGATGAAAGATACATTCCTTCAATGACGGGTGGATTCGTACCCTCATTCAAATTCAGACCCCGGCTTCGAAGCTCATCGATCATTTCCTTTGAAACCAGATTCTGGATATTTTCGGAGAAACCCTTGTTGGCGTCCTCGTCTTTTTTACAGCTTAACGTCAGACCGAGTAGGGCAGCGATTACGGTGTAATGCAGTTTTTTCATGATAAAAGGGAAATTAAGGATTGAAGGTTGAACTCATCGATTAGTCGCAGAATCGAAGGCGGGGGAAACAGTAGGGTGTAATTTTTGCGGAAAGAATTCGGTTGAATCTGTACGCAAGGATCCGGTACTGAAGAAGTTAATGAAATGTTAAGGTTCAAAAGCCTGACGGATTCCGTGTTACTTTTGTCCTATGTCTAGTCGTACGCTTCGCATATTCACCCTCTTATCCGTGCTATTACTGCTCGGACTAGCTCTGGTGCAGTTTTACTGGTTTCGGAAAGCGTATCAGTTGGAAGACCGTGACTTTGACCAGCGGGTGACGACAGCTTTACGCGTGGTGTGTCGCCGGATGATCGACTATAACAATCGACCGAATGCTCTACCGATTCGTCCGGTGGAACGGGTAACGGCCAATTATTACACCGTACAGATCAACGATCAGATGGATCCTTCGGCTCTGGAGGTGTTTCTGCGGCAGGAGTTTTCCCGGCATGATCTGAAAGCCAACTTTGAATACGGTATCTACGACTGCGAGCAAAGCCAGATTCAGTACGGCGGATTTGTGTGCCATACGCCCAATTGCGACGCTACGAAAGCGGCTCAATTTTCCTTTCCTAAGGTGTCTGGTCAGAATTACTACTTCGGTGTTTACTTTCCCGAAAAGCGGGGATATGTACTGGATGAGTTGAAACTCTGGACGATTTCATCCATCGCCATTCTACTGGTTATTCTCTTTTTCAGTTACGCTTTATACGTCATTTTCAAACAGAAGCGGCTGTCGGAATTACAAACTGACTTTGTCAATAACCTGACGCACGAATTCAAAACGCCCCTTTCAACGATCCTGATTTCAACCGATGTATTGTCCCGGCCCAACCAGACCAGCGAGCGGCTGGCCAGTTACGCGGGCATTATTCGAAAGGAAGCACTGCGACTGAAGCAACAGGTGGATACGGTATTGCAAACGGCTCAAAGTCAGCAACAAACCCTGCATTTGGAAAAGGTAGAAGTACACGCTACGTTACACGAACTACTGGAGCGATTAGAACCGCGTGTTCAGACGGAAGAGGGAACGATTAGCCTGGCTCTGGAAGCAACGCAAACGCAAATTCAAGTGGATGTGCTTCATTTTACCAATACCCTGCATAATTTGCTCGACAACGCGATCAAGTACTCGGCTCAGGCTCCAGCATTGCTGATTCGTACTCGCAACGAAAAGCAACACCTGTATATCGAAATCGAAGACCAGGGGATTGGCGTTCCCAAAGAATACCAGACTCGCCTGTTCGATAAGTTCTTTCGCGTGCCTACCGGTAATGTACACAACGTCAAAGGCTTCGGCCTGGGTTTGTATTACGTAAAAACCATGACGGAAGCCATGGGCGGAAAGGTACGGGTAGACAGTGAAGCCGGGCAGGGAAGTCGCTTTACTTTAATCTATCCACTCATGGGATAGGGACTCAATCGTAGCAACGAATGGTACGGGTATTACTGGTAGAAGATGATGAAACATTGGGCTTTGTAGTACAGGACAATCTGGTCCAGGAAGGCTACGCAGTAGACCTGCAAACGGATGGAAAAGCGGGCCTGCAAGCCTTTATAGCAGGTACGTACGACGTTTGCCTGCTGGATGTTATGCTTCCTGAAATGGATGGTTTTACATTGGCCGAGCAGATCCGATCCAGTGGTAGTCAGGTTCCCATTATTTTCCTGACGGCCCGTTCATTGAAAGAAGATCGCATTCGTGGGTTTAAACTGGGCGGTGATGATTATCTGACCAAGCCTTTCAGTATGGAAGAGCTGGTCTTACGAATGGAGGCTATTCTGCGGCGGATGGAAGTGCGAACACCCGAAAGCTACCTGCTGCATTTTGGAGCCTATCAGCTCGATACCCGAAACCGACGCCTTTCCTGCGGCGACTTCTCCATTCATCTGACCGCCCGTGAAACGGATTTGCTAAAGATGCTGGCTGGGCGAGCCAATGAAATTATTCCCCGGGATGAAATTCTAGTTCGGCTCTGGGGCAAGAGTGATTACTTCCTGGGTCGCAGTCTGGACGTTTTCGTGAGCCGCTTACGTAAATACCTCAGTCAAGATAAAACCCTACGCCTGGTAAGTGTACACGGCGTAGGGTTTCGGCTGGAAGTTTAATGATCAGTCATCTTCAGGGAAGACCTCTTCGGACTAATCGAAAAGCGTGATACGGACCTTTCGCTAGTCCTTAGAACTTATACGCTAAATCCAGAAAAAAGCAGTTGCTCTTAATCGATAAGTCACGATCCCGGTAAATGTTGACTAGTCCGCGTTGGTAGCTTAGTCCAAATACCAGAGCATCACTGCCACTTAACGCATATTCGCCTCCGCCAGCCAGCAGCAAATTCACGTCTCCAAAACCAAAAGACCGGCTTCGATCTTTCGAGTCATTATAAAGAAACAACGCATTTAAGGGACGATTGATGGGCTTCTCAGACAGCTTCAGATCCGCTACGCCACCAAACTGTACAAAGAGGCGGAGGCGGTCGGCTACTTCATTGGTCAGTAACTTGAACGTAACCGGAAGCTGCAAATACTGAAGGTTAAACTGAGAGGTTGTCGCCGATCCTGGTGGGGTCAGATTACTTAAGAACGTCGCCGAATTACGTACATTCACCCGCTTCACTGTATACCACAAGCCCGTACTAAAGGCGTATTTATCGGTAAAAAAGAAATCGGCGATGGGTCCTAGACTGAGCCGAACGCCCGCTCCGTTATTATCAAAGGAGCTGTATTCACCAGCACTTTCAATGCGGTGACCACTAATGAAAGGGGAAACTTTAAAACCCATTTGTACGCCCGTGGGACGATACCGAACCAGGCCCCGATCTTCGCGATACTTTTCCCGAACCGGGCGGTACTGAGCGGTGGCTGTAAAGGAAAGAGTGAATAAAAGCCCCAACAGGAGATTTTTTTGCGTAATTTTGCTCGATTTTTTGAAGGTCTTTTTCATGAGAAAAATTTTGATTATCAGCTTCTTGGCTGGAATCTTGGGTACTTTTGCCGCGTGTGAGTCGTCTACAGAGTCAGGTCAGCATACGCTAAAAACGCTGCCCGGAGCCGATACCATCCAGATTCATTTAGCGATCGAACGGCTGGATTCTTCACTTTTTGCCTGCTCTTCTAAGGAAGAGGTCAAGCACTGGCTGGATACGCATCCCGGTTTTGTAAACAACTATTTCCCGAAAAATGAGTTCCAGGATCGCAATCAGCTCGTTACCGAACTGCACCGGAGAGTAAACGAACCAAGCCTACGGGAATTTTATAAACAGGCTCAGGAAAGTTTTCAAAACTTCCAGCCCCTACAGGCCGATCTGCGTACCGCTTTTCGGAACATGAAGGCCTACGATCCCAAGTTCCGAACGCCACGCGTGCAACTGGTTTTTACTGGTTTCATGGGCCCCGATCTGATGGTCAGTGACAGCGTACTGGTCATTGGCATTGATTACTTCATGGGTTCTAAAGCTAAGTATCGGCCTGACGTATACGCCTACCAGCTCTGGCGATACACGCCCCAGGCCCTGGTCCCGCAAATGTTGTTCATCGCTTCAGAACCTTACGTAAAGAGTGATCCGAAGGATCGTACGCTGCTTGCAGAAATGATTAACTACGGAAAAGGATACTTGTTTGCTCAAACGATGCTTCCCCAGACGCCCGATAGTTTGCTGATTGGGTACACTGGGAAGCAACTCGCAGAAACTGAAATAGCTCAGGATTTAGTATGGGGACATTTTATCGACGAAAAACTTTTATACGAGACCAACCCGAATAAGAAAATCCGCTACCTGGGTGATCGCCCGCAAACGCCGGAGATTGGGCCGCGTTGCCCGGGCAGTATTGGGCGTTGGCTGGGCTGGAAAATCGTTCGCTATTATCAGGATAACAACCCGGACGTTTCTCTGAAGGAATTCATGACGAATACAAACGCCCGGCAAATACTGGAAGCTTCGAAATACCGGGGCCAGACGGAACAATAAATTTTTTTTTTACCTTATCCAATAAAGCTATTTATTCCATCAGAAAGGATGAGTAGCCACATGTATGGTTATACTGTTTGTTTTTGCTTTTGTTGTATTATTAGGACTGGGCGGTATTGTCTTCTTTATCGTTACGCTTTCGCAGGGAGAGTCCCTGCGGGAAGGTCGCCTGAAAAAGTTAACGGCCGAACGCCCGTCACTCGATGAGGCTTCTTTTATACAGGACCTGGTGAATCGGGGTTACGATGAATCGCTGGTTCGAAAACTGTACTCAGAATTGGGTTGGTATTTATCCGAACATCCTGGTTTTGGACTGAACCCTTCCGACAATGCCGAGAAAGACTACTGGATGCCGAGTGAAAACGTCAAAGATTTGATTGAACGGCTTTTTGCTCAGGTGCAGGGCCGGCGTCCACTCATGGCCGACTGGGCTGCCTGGGAACAGCGTACGGGGAAAGCTCCCGTAGCAGTATTGGAAAACATGCTCCGCTTTGCGACCAACCGCTAAGAACGATTACTACCGTCTCATTTACACATACTCTATAGATCGCTGAGAGGGCTTAGATCACTCCTAGCGTTTTGCATCACTACTCCTTATGGCTAAACGGCAAAGTTCCTTTGGCGAAGAGCCCGCTGCTGAAGACAAGAAAAAAGTAAACCGGGCGGGTTTAAATAAAACATTACACGTATTCCGTTTTGTCAAGCCGTACAAGGGCCTGTTCATTATTGGATTGATTTTCCTGGCCCTCTCGCAATTGACGATGATGGCTTTCCCGCTGATGATTCGGGAGATTGTAGCAGTACTGGAGAAGAAATCGCAGTTTACGCTCAATCAGGTATTGTTGGCTTTGTTTGCGGTACTGGTAGGACAGGCGATTTTTTCGTTTGCTCGTATCTATTTCTTTACCCGCGTCAGTGAGCGATCAATGGCCGATGTACGCAAGAATCTGTACTCGAAGGTGGTTACCTTACCCATTCGTTTCTTCGAACAGCGTCGGGTAGGGGAGTTGATGAGCCGCATGACTTCCGATGTTTCACAGTTGCAGGATGTACTAACCATTACACTGGCCGAATTGCTACGGGGCGTAGCTACGCTGGTGATCGGTATCTTTATTATTGTTACGATTTCCTGGAAGCTTACCTTATTTATGCTGGCGACGTTCCCCATTCTAATTGTCGCGGCGATGGTTTTTGGCAAGTTCATTCGTAAAATGTCCAAGCAGGCCCAGGATCAACTGGCGGCGGCGAATGTGGTGGTCGAGGAAACGTTACAATCCATTAATATCGTAAAAGCCTTTACAAACGAACCCCTGGAAGTAAAACGATACACGACGGCTCTGGATCGGGGCGTAGCGATTGCTCTGAAGGCATCCATGTACCGCGGTGGTTTTGTCTCCTTTCTGATTTTTACGCTGTTTGGTGGAATTATCGGAGTCGTGTGGTACGGAGCAACACTGGTACTCAACGGTGAGATGATTATGGCCGATCTCTTCGGCTTTGTATTATATACCGCTTTTATTGGTGGATCGGTGGGTGGACTAGGTGATATGTACGCCCAGGTACAGAAAACCATTGGAGCTTCGGAACGGATTCTGGAAATTCTCGAAGAGAAATCGGAAGTAGAAACCGAACAGACGGGAGCCCTGACGAAAGTAGATTTGGAAGGTACCATTGAATTCCGCAATGTGGAGTTCAATTATCCGTCCCGCCCCGATATTCAGGTACTCAAGAAGATCAATTTACAAGTACACCGTGGCGAAAAAATTGCTTTGGTAGGGTATTCCGGAGCTGGTAAATCGACGATTGTACAATTATTGATGCGGTATTATACGCCACAGAGTGGTCAGATCCTGGTGGATGGCCAGCCCATTCAGCAGTATTCCATTCCAGGATACCGGAGCCACATGGCGGTAGTGCCGCAGGAGGTAATGCTGTTTGGCGGAACCATTCGGGAAAACATCGAATACGGTCGTCCCGGAGCTACGGATCAGGAAATTGTGGATGCGGCTCGCAAGGCCAATGCGTATGACTTCATTACTTCATTCCCCGAAGGATTTAATACGCTCGTTGGGGAGCGGGGCGTGAAGCTTTCGGGTGGACAGCGGCAACGCATCGCCATTGCCCGGGCCATTTTAAAAGATCCGGCTATTCTGATTCTGGATGAAGCCACTTCTTCCCTCGATGCTGAATCAGAAAAACTCGTGCAGGATGCGTTGGATCGATTGATGGAAAACCGCACGACGATCATCATTGCCCACCGATTGGCTACCATTCGCAACGTCGATCAGATTTATGTACTCCAGCAGGGAGAAATCATTGAACAAGGAACGCACGAGGAATTATCGCTGATGGAAGAAGGTTTATACAGCGGACTCGTGAAGTTGCAGTTTGAAAATGCCGTAAATTCGAACTAACGTTTCGGACTGGAAACCCGGTCATTGGAACCTTATTAATACATTCGTATGAATAGACTCGTGCCGATTACGCTCAAACAGCATGGCCTTCGCCATACGGAGGCTCGGGAAGAAGTACTGGATTTGTTTTATAATAAGAATTTCGCCCTCTCGCACGGAGGTCTGGAAAACGAATTGCAGGAACGCTTTGATCGGGTAACCATTTACCGAACCCTGAAGACATTTCTGGATAAGGGAATCATTCACAAAGTACTCGATGATGAAGGTACCGTCAAGTACGCCATGTGTCGCTCCGACTGTCAGGCAGAAGATCATGAGCATCATCATGACCACGTACACTTCAAGTGCCTGGGTTGTGGACAAACGACCTGTCTGGATGAAGTTCGTATTCCAGCTTTGGATTTACCCGAAGGATATAAACGTCAGGAAATCAATCTTCTGGTACAGGGTACCTGCCCGGCTTGCAAGTCTTAATTTCTTAAACGGTATGGTAAATACTCCCGGTCGAAAGCCGGGAGTATTTGTTTTATTCGGGGAATAAGTTGACTATAAACTAGAAAATGGTTGATTAAAAGGCTACAATCCTTTGAATATCAGTACTAAAGCTAGAATGATTTTTTTGAGGTCGAACAGAAGTGGGCGATAAGATGAGCAGAAAGAGTGGAAAGCGACAGAAAGGTTTTTGAGATTATTTAGAAAGAATTTAAATAAATATTTTTCTCCTTGTTTTGACGTTCGGGAAAATTCTTGAGTTTGAAGAACAACGATCCGATTGTAGTTTTGTGAGCCCGGAATGGGTCTATACGGGCATCCCGTACTGAAAATAAAAGTTGAAAAGTATTATGATCAAACGAGCACTTAGCTACTTCTTCGGGACCGCAACGGCTATCATCCTGACGATGTGGAGTAGCACGTCCGGCTTTGCACAGGATCCCGCAAAAGGCGAACAGCTCTTCACTAACAACTGTGCCTCCTGTCACAGTGTGGGAGCAGATAAGCTAATCGGCCCTGGTTTAAAAGGTGTCAACGAACGGCATGATGAAGCCTGGTTGATTAAATGGATCAAGAATCCCGCTGGAATGGTGGCCAGTGGTGATGAACAAGCAACGAAGCTTTACGATCAGTACAAGCCCATCATGATGACGGCGTTCGGAAGTCTTTCCGATGACGATATCAAGAGCATTCTGGCTTACGTAGAACAATCGAACAAAGGTGGTGGTGACAAAGCTGCGGGACCTGATCAGGGTGGTCAGCAACAAGTAGCCCAAAGTGGTGGTGGCGAGCAGTCATCCGGCTTCTTTGGCGTGGTGTTGGTGGCTCTGCTGGTCGTCATGATTCTGATGCTGATTGCTCTCTTCGGTATTCTGACCGTATTGAGTCGTCTGGCTACCGTAGATCCTTCTTCACCCGAAGCTCAGAAGATTCCTTTCTTCGCTCGTCTGAAAGAAAGCACCGGTAAACTGGGTAACAGCCCCGCTTTCCGTACGGGAGCTCTGCTTTTATTCGTCCTTTTAGCGGGTAAAGTAAGCATCGATGGTATGTACGGGATTGGTATCCACCAGGGCTATGCTCCTAAGCAACCCATCGCGTTTTCGCACAAGTTGCACGCAGGTGAGTACAAGATCGACTGTAACTACTGCCATACCGGCGTTAACAAAGGAAAGC
Organism: Siphonobacter curvatus; assembly: GCF_002943425.1. Classification (NCBI taxonomy): domain Bacteria; kingdom Pseudomonadati; phylum Bacteroidota; class Cytophagia; order Cytophagales; family Cytophagaceae; genus Siphonobacter; species Siphonobacter curvatus. The sequence goes on along the minus strand of NZ_PTRA01000007.1, from coordinate 66,885 downwards.
AGGCGAATATTCCTTCCCCGAATATTTGTATGAACTGCCACAACGCCGTAAAAACTTCTTCCCCTGAAATTCAGAAAATTTACCGGGCTATCGAGAAAGATCAACCTATCGAGTGGATTCGCGTGCACAACTTGCCAGATCTGGCCTACTTCAATCACTCTCAACACGTCAACGTGGGCGGTCTGCAATGTCAGCAGTGCCACGGTGAAGTGGAGAAGATGGAAGTGATCGAGCAACGCTCTACGCTGACGATGGGCTGGTGTATCGATTGTCACCGGAAAACCAGTGTGAATGCAAAAGACAACCAGTACTATGACAAACTGGTTGAGATTCACAAAAAAGAAGGCGTGAAAGACATGAAAGTGGCTGACATCGGAGGGCTGGAATGCTCGAAGTGCCACTATTAATATAACAGGGCGGCTTTCTTTGGAAGCCGCCTTTCCCAACACGAGTTTTTCTAAGAGAATGGAAAATACTACGAAGCGATACTGGCGAGGAATTGAGGAGTTACGAAACGATCCCGAGTTCGTAAAAAACGCTCATCGCGAATTTGCTGATTCATCAGACATTACCGACGGAGGAGGAACCTACCGCCGTGACTTCCTGAAAATGTTGGGCTTTGGCGTAGCAGCGGTTTCGCTGGCTGCCTGCGAAGCTCCCGTACGGAAAGTCATTCCTTATTTAAATAAACCTTCAGACGTTGAGCCCGGTATTGCGAACTGGTACGCTTCTTCGTATGTAGATGGGGGTGATTACAGTGCCATCCTGGTAAAAACTCGCGAAGGACGACCCATCAAAATTGAAGGTAACCCGAATTCAAGTGTATCCCAAGGCGGAACCGGTACGCGTGTACAGGCTTCCGTATTGAGTTTATACGACAATGAGAAGCTAAAAGAGGCCCAAAAGGGGGGCAAGAAAATTGAGTGGGATGCTTTGGATAAAGAAGTAGTAGCGGCTTTAGCCTCTGCTCGCAATATCCGGATTGTATCCAACACGATTTTAAGTCCGACTACGAAAGCCGTTATCGAAACGTTCAAGGCGAAATATCCTTCAACGGTACACGTGTCGTATGATCCGAACTCGGCATACGGACTCACGCAGGTACACGGTGGCCAATTACCCGCTTTTGATTTCAGCAAAGCGAAAGTAATCGTAAGCTTAGACGCTGACTTCCTGGGTAGCTGGATTTCTCCGGATGAATTCTCGAAGCAGTGGGCCGTAGGTCGTCGTCTTTCTTCGGCGAAAAATGGCAATAAGCAAATGTCACGTCACTACGATTTTAGTACGCTGATGACGTTGACGTCTTCCAATGCTGATTACCGTGGACGGGTGAAACCTTCTCAATCCGGATTAGTAGCTTCTACGCTGCTGCGTCTGGTAGGTGGTTCAGCCAGCACGGCCGATGTGAAAATTGAATTCCTTGAAAAAGCAGCAAAAGATCTGAAAGCAGCTGCTCCGGGTACGACCTTAGTTGTGTCGGGTTCAAATGATCCGAACGTACAAACAGTAGTGGCTGAAATCAACAAGGTTTTAGGTAACTACGGTACGACGATTGCCGGTACGAGCAACTACAAACAAGGTGACGATGCCGCTTTCAATACGTTTGTTAATGAATTGAAAGGTGGACAGGTTGACGCGGTAATCTTCTACGGTGCTAACCCAGTATACGATAGCCCCCGCGGCAAAGAAATCGCCGATGCTCTTTCACGGGCGAAGGTAAGCGTATCGTTTGCGGATCGGGCTGATGAAACGGCTTCGCTGTGTCAGTACGTTGCTCCAGATTCTCATTTCCTGGAATCATGGGGTGATGCAGAACCCAAACCTGGTTTCTACTCGATCATTCAGCCGACGATTTCAACGATCTTCAGTACGCGTCAGGCTCAGTCTTCTTTATTAACCTGGGCTGGACAGAACGCTGATTACTACGAGTTTCTGACGAAAAACTGGGCGACTAACATCCTGAAAACTGGAAGTAAAGAAGCCTGGAACAAAGCCTTGTACGAAGGGGTATTCGAACCCGCTAAAGGTACAACGGCTGCTGCTCCGGCAGTAACGTCAGACCTGCTGACGGCCTTGGGCAAAATCAGCGGTGCCTACAAAGCTTCTTCTACGGTGATCGAATTCATGCCGTATGAAAAAGTTTCCATGGGTACGGGTTCACAAGCCAACAACCCCTGGTTACAGGAATGTCCCGATCCGATTTCGAAAGCTACGTGGGATAACTACGCTGCGATTTCGCAGAGAACGGCGGATAAACTGGGTGTAGCTCAGAATGATCTGGTAACGCTGGAGATCGCTGGTAAAGAAGCCATCGAACTTCCCGTATTAATTCAGCCCGGCCAAACGGTTGATACGGTTGGTATCGCGATTGGATACGGTCGTCAAAAAGCGGGTAAAGCAGCGGATGGTGTTGGTAAAAACATTTATCCTTGGATTAACTCAGCGGGTGCTGAAATTAAAGTAACGCCAACGGGTAAAACCTATAAGTGGGGTATTGCTCAAACGCAGACGCACAACACCGTTATGGCTCGTGAGTCTGTGGTACAGGAAACGGTACTGGCTCAATATCAGGAGAATGTTAAAGCAGGACGGTTCCAACCGAAAATTGCTACCTCCGAAGGAAGCAAAAGTCCTGGCGACATTTCGCTCTGGAATGGTCACGAAAAACAAAATCACAGCTGGGGAATGGTCATTGACCTGAACCTGTGTACCGGTTGTGGTTCTTGCGTAGTAAGTTGCCAGGCGGAAAACAACGTACCGGTAGTTGGTCGTAAAGAAGTAGTAATGCGTCGTGAAATGCACTGGATTCGCATTGACCGTTACTATTCATCGGTACAACCCACGGAAGACGAAGGCGTATTCCAGGAATTGAAAACGTTGGAATCAGCGGCTGAAAATCCAGAAGTTGTATTCCAGCCCATGCTGTGCCAGCACTGCTCGAATGCTCCCTGCGAAACGGTATGTCCGGTATTGGCTACCACGCACAGCAACGAGGGTCTGAACCAAATGACTTACAACCGTTGTATCGGTACGCGTTACTGTGCCAACAACTGTCCGTATAAAGTACGCCGGTTTAACTGGTTCAAATATTTTGACGAAGATCGTTTCCCTTACCACTTCAACAATGACCTGGGTAAAATGGTCATCAACCCTGAAGTTACGGTTCGTAGCCGTGGGGTAATGGAAAAATGTTCTTTCTGCGTACAGCGTATCCAAGCTACCAAACTGGCAGCGAAGAAAGAGCGTCGCAGACCTTACGCGAATGAAGTACAGGTGGCTTGTTCGCAATCTTGCCCCACAGGAGCGATTGTTTTTGGTGACATGAACAATCCGGAAAGTAACATTTCTCAACTGCTGGCGGTAGAAAAAGAGGGACGTGCCTTTACCATGCTGGAAGAAATCAACGTATTGCCCCAAATCAGTTATCTGACGAAAGTACGTAACAAAGATTTCGCCGATTCCGTAGCTCCTAACAAAAAAGAGCAAGGTCACGGAGAAGGTCACGAGCATAAAAAAGTAAAAGAACACGCGTAACCGATTTCTCATCCCTTCTGACGAGTTTCGGCCCGTCAGAAGGGATTATATTATTCAATAGAAACTCTGAAAATTTAGAAATATGTCACACGTCAGTGCTGTTGTAAGGCCTCCTTTGGTGACAGGTGGAAAATCCTACCACGACATTACCGAGGACGTATGCCGGCAGGTAGAAGGAAAACCGACTACCTCGTGGAAGATCGTTTTCGCTATTTCCTCGCTGGTTTTAGCCGTGGGTACGGTTTCGGTATTCTGGACTTGGTGGGATGGTTTGGGTAACTGGGGTTTGAATAAAACCGTTGGTTGGGCCTGGGACATTACCAACTTCGTATGGTGGGTAGGTATTGGTCACGCAGGTACGCTGATTTCGGCGATTCTTTTGCTGTTCCGTCAAAAGTGGCGGACGTCCGTTAACCGGGCAGCCGAGGCCATGACGATCTTCGCCGTTATTTGTGCCGCTAGCTTCATCTTAATGCACGCCGGTCGGGCTTGGTTAGCTTACTGGTGTATCCCTATTCCTAATACGTACGGTTCTTTGTGGGTAAACTTTAACTCACCTCTGGTTTGGGACGTATTTGCTATTTCAACGTACTTCTCCGTATCCTGCTTGTTCTGGTATGCAGGTTTGATTCCAGATTTAGCTACGATTCGTGACCGTGCCAAAAGCAAAGTTTCCAAATACATCTACGGCTTGCTTGCTATGGGCTGGAATGGAAATACCAAAACTTGGGCTCGTTACGAATATGTATCGCTGATCCTGGCTGGTATTTCTACACCGCTGGTACTTTCGGTACACACGATCGTATCTTTTGACTTTGCTACGTCTGTTATTCCAGGCTGGCACACGACGATCTTCCCTCCGTACTTCGTAGCAGGGGCTATCTTCTCAGGTTTTGCCATGGTAAACAACCTGTTGCTGATTGTACGCTGGACGTTTAAACTGCAAGATTACATTACGATTGAGCACATCGAGACGATGAATAAAATCATCACCGTTACGGGTTCTATCGTAGGTATCGCTTACATCACGGAGTTCTTTATTGCCGCATATTCAGGAGTTAGTTACGAACAATACGCGTTCATTAACCGGGCTACCGGACCTTACTGGTGGGCTTACTGGGCGATGATGACCTGTAACGTAGTTACGCCTCAGCTGTTCTGGATTCGTGGCATCCGTCGTAGCATTACTTGGACATTTGCTTTAGCCGTAGTCGTAAACATTGGTATGTGGTTTGAGCGTTTCGTAATTATTGTAACGTCTCTGCACCGTGATTATATCCCTTCAAGCTGGGCGATGTTCTCACCGACACTGATTGACATCGGGGATTACGTGTTTACGTTCGGTCTGTTCTTCGTGCTGTTCCTGTTGTTTGCCAAGTATTTACCCGTAATCAACATGGCGGAAGTAAAAGCAGTAATGAAGAGTTCTTCCGAGCGTTTCCCTTACAAAGTGAAACCCAGCTCGAAGAAACCTGGACAACACGTAACCGAATAAGCTCAATTCAAGGAAAAAGCATTCAATCCTCATGGATACCAACAAGAGATTTTTAGTAGGAGTGTACGATGATGATGACGAGGTGATGGCGGCCGTGAAAACGGTACGGGCCAGCGGCATCAAGATTCATGACGTGTATACTCCATTCCCCGTACACGGCTTGGATAAAGCCATCGGCCATCCCCGTACTCGGATTCCGGTAGTTGCCTTTATGTTCGGTACGCTGGGTTTAATAACGATGTTTGTCTTCACGCTGTACACCATGCGTTTAGACTGGCCTATGAACATTGGGGGTAAAGACTACTATGCTTTGCCGGACTTTATTCCACCGATGTTTGAGTTTACGGTATTGTTTACGGCCTTTGGTATGGTATTTACCTTCTTTATTACCAATGGATTGTGGTGGGGTAATAAAGCGGTCATTTTCGATTTGCGTAGTACCGACGATAAGTTCGTTATGGCTATCGATACTGCTTCCAACCAGAAATCAGAAGCGGAGATTGAGAAGGCTCTTCGGGAAACTGGTGCCATCGAAATCAATGTAAAAGAAATTGTTGAGGAAGAAGACTAAGTGAAAGGATAGGGCATCTGGTGCCAGATGCCACTCTATCGAGCGTTAATATCAACTTGATTGGACAATGAAAAAATACCTACCGTTTGTGTGGATTGCAGCTTCCCTTGTGGTGGTTTTGCTGGCATCCCTGAAACGTGATCCTCAACACCAGGCCTGGGAATTTGCTCCTAACATGTACTATCCCGTGGGCTACGAACCCCTGTCACAAATTGATGCTAACCCCATTAACAGTGCTACAGGAAAAGGTAACCTGAACATGCGGGTACCGGTAAAAGGCACTATTCCTCAGCAAAGCTTTACGACTACGCTGGGTGATACGACGGTGTCAGCACTGGAGCGGATGGATCTGATCGCACGGAATGTTCCGGCTGACAGTATTGCCATGTCAGAAGCAGTTCTTTCGAATCCTATTGCGACTACTGACAAATCATTGAAACAAGGCGAGTTACTCTACGGTCGCTACTGTCTGCACTGCCATGGTGGTACGGGTAAAGGGGATGGCTTAGTAGGAAAGAAATACGGCGGGGTACCCGTGTATTCGAGCGACGCTTTGAAAAATCTGAACGACGGACATATCTATCACGTCATTACCTACGGTAAAGGCCGGATGTGGCCGCATGGTTCGCAGGTATCACCTGAAGATCGCTGGAAAATCGTTCAGTACGTGCACAAACTTCAGCAAGAACCCTAATCTATTAAAGAGTTAACTGGAAATCGTTAATGATTTATTGACGATTAGCGAACAACTGATAACGAATAACGAAAGTATAATGGCAGAGCACAATCACCATTTTGATCCAGCGGAGATGGAAGAATGGTATGACTTTACCTCCTCTTCAAAGCGTAAGCTGATTATCGGTATGCTGGCAGGTCTGGCTACTCTTTTGATTGGTGCGTTTTTATTATCAAAAGGTTGGGGAATCGGACTTAATCACGTACATGAGCATGCTGAACATGCGGCTCATGGACACGAAGCTCATCACGGTTTACCCGCGTGGGCAAAGCGTGTCGTAGGTAACCTTTGGATGAACGCAGAATTCTTTACCGGTATTTCAGTAATCGGTATGTTCTTCGTAGCCATTCAGTATTTATCCTGGGCAGGTTGGTCGTCCATCATTAAAAGAATTCCTGAAGCGTTCCCAGCTTTTATTCCTTTTTCGGGAGCGATCATGATCGTTCTGTATTTAGTTTTTGGTCATGAAATTTTTCACTGGCGTCATGAAGGCATCATGGATCCAGAAAGCGAGCATTACGATGCAATCATTGCCGGTAAAAGCTGGTATCTGAATAATGCTTTCTTCTTAATCCGTACGGTCCTTTACCTAGCTTCTTGGTATGTGTTGTGGATGTACCTGCGTAATTTGTCTAAGCAGGAAGATGCGATTGGTGGTACGGAATGGTGGTACAAAATGAAGTATCTATCTCGGATCTTCATTCTGGTATTTGCCGTAACGTCTTCTACCAGTGCATGGGATTGGGCGATGTCTATTGATACGCACTGGTTCTCAACGATGTTTGGCTGGTACCACTTTGCTTCCTGGCACGTAACCGGTTTGGCCGTTACTACGTTGACGGTAATCTCTCTGAAAGAGAAAGGTTACCTGCCCGCAGTAAACGAAAACCACCTGCACGATTTAGGTAAATTCATGTTTGCTTTCTCTATTTTCTGGACCTATGTATGGTTTGCTCAGTTTCTGCTGATTTACTACGCTAACCTTCCAGAAGAGACGATTTACTACAAAGAGCGTTTCAGTGGTTACGGTGGAATTTACAAAGCTCCCTTCTTCATCAACTTGTTCATGGGCTTCTTGGTACCTTTCTTGTGGTTCATGACGCGTGATGCAAAACGGAACTTCGTATTCCTGAAAGTAGGATCTTTTGCCATCATCATTGCTCACTATTTCGATTTCTATCAAATGATGATGCCGGGTCTGGTAGGAGCAAACGGAGGATTTGGTTTGATTGAGTGGGGTACGACGTTGTTTTTTGCCAGTGCCTTTATTTATGTAATATCGGCTCAGTTAACGAAAGCTTCGTTGGTAGCTAAAAACCACCCCATGCTGGAAGAAGCCGTTCACCACGATATTTAGTAGTCGAACCGAACGTTGCATTTATCCTAGGTGTTCTGAAATAGAAAAGTATCAAAAACAAAGATTGTCATGGTTTATATCGTTGGTTTGCTGGCGGCCGTTCTGTTGGTACTTACTTTGGTAGTACTCAATCGGATGTCCGTATTCACCAAAGGTTTTGCTTCGCCTTCGGCTAGCAATGAACCGGGATTAGCAAACAAAATCAATGCGGCCCTGTTGCCGATTGTGTTCGTGTTGGGTAGCATTGCAGGGGTATGGTCGTTTATGGAAGCGGCTCCTAAATTTCTGCCCGATCCTTCGTCGACTCATGGTAAAGAGATCGATACGATGTTTTGGTGGTTCATGGGAATCGTTACCACCGCTTTCTTTTTAACGAGCGTATTATTATTTGCGTTCTCATTTAAGTATCAGTACGATCCTAAACGTCGGGCTACGTTCTATCCCGTGAATCACCGCTTGGAGTTGGCTTGGACAGTAATTCCGGCCATCATCATGGCAATCATGGTATTCATGGGCTGGCGGGTTTGGCGGGATATTACTACGGAAGCTCCCGCTGATGCGTATGTGATTGAAGTAACGGGTAAGCAGTTTAACTGGATTGCTCGTTATCCCGGTGTAGATGACAATAAGTTAGGTAGCTACAACTACAAACTGATTGATGCTACCAATGAAGTAGGTATTGATCTTTCTGATGAAGCAGCCTTTGATGACGTAATCAGCAATACCTTGTACCTCCCCAAAGGGGTGCCGGTATTATTGAAAATTCGTGCACGTGACGTACTGCACAGCGTGTTCCTTCCTCACTTACGGGTGAAAATGGATGCGGTGCCAGGTATGCCTACCAAATTCTGGTTTACGGCAACGAAAACAACGGACGAGATGAAAGCCGAGACGAACGATCCTAAATTCGAGTATCGTCTCAACTGTACGGAGATTTGTGGCCAGGGTCACTTCTCTATGAAAATGAACGTAGTGGTATTGGAAGAAGACGACTTCAAAGCTTGGTTGAAAACCCAGAAATCTTTCTTGGCTACCAATACTAGCTATTTGGATCGTGTACCGGCTCGTTTGAAAGCAAAAGCAATGAAGTATACGGAGTCGGCTGAAGAAGCTCCCGCGGGTGAGTCTGCCCCTGAAGGAGAAGCAGCTCCGGCTGATAGTACGGCCGCTGCTTCGGGTGCTACTGCTTCCCTACGTTAATTTTGCATCTTAAAAACTAAAAAAGAAGATATGGCACTGACTCACGACGATCATCACGACGTTCATGACGTTCATGAGCACGAGCATGAGCATCACGAGCAAACTTTCATCCAGAAGTACGTCTTCTCGGAAGACCATAAAATGATTGCCAAACAGTATCTGGTAACGGGTATTATCTGGGCATTCATTGGTGGATTGCTTTCCATTCTGTTCCGTCTTCAATTAGGTTTTCCTGATTTGAAACTGGATGGACTGCGGTGGCTTTTAGGCAACTGGATCAATGCAGAAGGAAAACTGGAAACAGAATTCTATCTGGCTTTAGTTACGATGCACGGTACCATCATGGTATTCTTCGTACTGACGGCAGGTTTGAGTGGTACGTTCTCGAACTTCTTGATTCCTTTACAAATTGGAGCACGTGATATGGCTTCCGGATTCCTGAACATGCTTTCGTTCTGGTTCTTCCTAGTCGCTGGTTTGATCATGTTTGCTTCCCTGTTTATTTCAACGGGACCAGCTGCCGGGGGTTGGGTAATTTATCCGCCTTTATCGGCTATTCCAACGGCTTCTAATGGCTCAGGAATGGGGATGACGCTTTGGTTGATTTCGATGGCTTTGTTCATTGTTTCTCAGTTGATGGGAGGTTTGAACTACATCACGACGATTATCAACCTGCGTACGCGGGGTATGTCTTTTAGCAAGCTTCCGCTGACGATTTGGTCATTCTTCTTGACTGCCGTATTGGGTCTGCTTTCATTCCCTGTACTGTTAGCGGCAGCTCTGTTATTGATTTTTGACCGTAGCTTCGGTACGAGCTTCTACATCTCTGAAATCTACATCGGTGGTGAAGCGTTGCCTCAGCAAGGTGGATCGGCCATTCTGTTCCAGCACTTGTTCTGGTTCCTGGGTCACCCTGAAGTATACATCGTATTATTACCAGCCTTGGGTATTACTTCTGAAGTTATTGCTACGAACTCTCGTAAGCCTATCTTCGGTTACCGAGCCATGATTGGTTCGATGTTAGGAATTACCTTACTGGCCTTTATCGTATGGGCTCACCACATGTTCGTATCGGGTATGAACCCCTTCCTGGGTTCGGTGTTTATGTTCCTGACGCTGATCATTGCGGTGCCCTCTGCTGTAAAAGCCTTTAACTACATCACTACGCTGTGGAAAGGTAACATCGTCTTTACACCGGCTATGTTGTTCTCCATCGGTCTGGTATCGCTTTTCGTTGCGGGTGGGGTTACGGGTATTATCTTGGGTAATGCCGCTCTGGATATCCAATTACACGATACGTACTTTGTAGTGGCTCACTTCCACTTAGTAATGGGTTCTGCCTCCTTCTTTGGACTGATGGCTGGGGTATACCACTGGTTCCCTAAAATGTATGGCCGTATGATGAATGATACGCTGGGTTACATTCACTTCTGGCTTACATTCATCGGGGTATTCTGCGTGTTTTTCCCCATGCACTACATCGGTATCGCCGGTTTCCCCCGTCGTTACTATTCGTTCTCAACGTACGATCTAACGAACTCTTTTGCTGATTTGAACATGTTCATCAGTGTAGCAGCTATCGTTACGTTCGCTTCACAGGGTCTCTTTGCCTGGAACTTCTTCTACTCTATGTTTAAGGGTAAGAAGTCCGTACAAAACCCCTGGCGTTCGAACACGATCGAATGGACGGCTCCTGTGGTACCGGGTCACGGTAACTGGGAAGGACCTATCCCTGCCGTATATCGTTGGCCTTACGATTATTCAAAACCAGGTGCAGTAGAAGACTATATTCCTCAAACGGTACCTTTCTCTTCAACGCCCGAGTCTAACTTACCGGAAGAAACGGAGCAAATTGCTTTAGAGAAAGCTATTGAAGAATTACATGTCTTCCAGAAAGAAGTGTCTGCCAAATCAGGTGGTCATTAATTCGGTAGCTGACCAAACGCATAAAAAAGAAAGGGCTCCTTCCAGAGCCCTTTCTTTTTTATGCGTTCTAGCATTCAAGCCAATCAACGGATTGAAATCTTTTTATCGGGGGAATAATTTCGATTGTATCTTTGTTGCCTAGTAGAAGCAAGCGTGCCGCTATGAACTTTAGAAAATTAGGCATTGCTACGATTGTTGTTGTGTACTTAGTAGTCGTAGCAGGTGGCGTGGTGCGAAGTACGGGAGCGGGTATGGGTTGTCCCGACTGGCCCCGATGTTTCGGAACTTGGGTACCACCTACGGATATCTCTCAATTACCCGCAAATTATCAGGAAATCTTTGGTGCCAAACTCAAAGGGGAGGTGCTGTTTAATCCAGTGAAAACCTGGACTGAATACATAAACCGACTTGTAGGCGTACTAGCGGGCCTTTTTGTATTTGCTACGTTATTGACGTCACTCAAATACTGGAATAAAGACCGTTCGCTGTTCTGGCTTTCGCTGGTGAGCTTTGTATTAATGGGTTTTCAAGGCTGGTTAGGAGCCAAAGTGGTTTCCACCGAATTGAAGCCTTTGATCATTACGCTCCATATGCTAGTGGCAATCGTCATTATTTTCGTATTGATTTACGCCGTAGCCAGAGCCTATTCGCGGGTAACGCAAGTAGAGAAGGTACAGAACAAACCCTTACTGAATCGAGTATTGGCTTGGGCTATTGCTTTGTCGGTAGTTCAGGTCTTGATGGGTACCCAGGTACGTGAAGCGATTGATGAAGTTATCTTCCGCATTGGTTACGAGAATCGTAGCCAATGGATCGAACAGGCTAGTCAATCCGGGCTTTGGTTTTACGTACACCGGTCTTTTTCACTACTTGTTCTTTTCGTCCATGGTTGGTTTATCAAAGCCCTGTGGCAGTCTACCCGTCAGGACGGCTTACTGAAATCCTACGCTAAAGCAATGTTGGCTTTAGTGGTTGTTGAAATTCTGACGGGTATAGGAATGGCGTACTTCTCCATTCCTGCTTACTTACAGCCCGTACACCTTACACTGGCATTGGTTATGCTGGGCGTACAATTTGTAGCTTATTTACTACTGAATGCCGAACGTGTGTTCGGTACCATTAAAGCGGCATCGACTGATTCGTATTCAGCGGCCTTAGGAACGAGCAATGTCTGAAGTAAAAACGAGTGTATTAGAACTTACCTGGCAGGAAAAAGCGAAAGCATATGTTGAATTACTCAAGCATCGCCTGAGTAGCTTTGTTGCTTTGTCCGGAGCCTTCGGTTATTATTTGGCGGTTAAAGAAGTAGACTGGGCGAAACTAATCCTCATTACAATCGCCGGATTCTTCATTACAGCCGCTTCGAACATCATCAATCAGATTTACGAGAAAGACAGCGATGCGTTGATGAAACGTACGCGTAATCGGCCTCTACCTTCGGGACGATTGACGGTACGTGAGGCCACGATCTATTGTTTGTTGCTGATTGTGTTCAGTCTTTTTCTATTCGTCCATTTCTTCAATTTTCGCTCAGCTATTGTAGCTATTCTTTCGGTCATCTTATACGGGTTTGTCTATACGCCCTTAAAGCGTTCTGGACCGATTGCTGTATTCGTAGGAGCCATTCCCGGAGCTTTACCTCCGATGATTGGCTGGGTAGCCGCTACGAATCAATTTGGTTGGGAACCAGGTGTACTGTTTGCCATCCAGTTTTTCTGGCAGTTTCCGCATTTCTGGGCACTAGCCTGGATGATCGATGAAGATTACAAACAGGCGGGAATTCAGTTATTACCCTACAAAGGAGACAAAGGAGCGAAAACGGCCCGGGCTATCATTGGCTATACCTTGTTTCTCGTACCCCTAGGCTGGATTCCTTATGAGTTAGGAATTACGGGCATCGCTTCAGCCATCATCGCTACGCTGGGTGGACTTCTTTTCTTGGGCCATGCCTTTTACTTAAAGCGAGAAATTAGTGATGCCGCCGCTCGCCGCTTGTTTTTTGTTTCCATTACCTATCTGCCGATTCTCCAAATCGTGTTTTTATTGGATAAAGCTTAACGTAGCTTTTTAACGTAATCGCAGCATTTACATCGTCATGAATACTGAAATAACATCTGCTCCAAGTTTGATGGAAGAAGCCAAACCCACCTTTTCGTTCCATCCTAAAAAATTCATGCTCTGGCTGACCATAGCCGCCATCACCATGTCCTTTGCGGGCTGGACGAGTGCGTATTTGGTACGTCGGGCAGAAGGCAACTGGCTTGAGTTTGAAATACCAATGATTTTCTGGTATAGTACTGGCGTTCTGCTGGTCAGCAGTCTTTTTATGCATTTATCGGTACGAGCTGCAAAAAAAGACCAATTTGGCCAACTCAAAACAGCGATTTCGATTACTTTTGCACTCGGCTTGGTGTTTCTGTATCTGCAAGTAGAAGGTTTCTACGAGTTAGTTCATCAGAAATTATTCCTGGTTGGCAATCCAGCCGTTTCTTTTTTTGACGTATTGATTTTCATTCACGGCCTGCACATCATTAGTGGTCTGATTGTTTTAATCTTTGCTTTTGTGGCAGCCTGGCGAATGCAAATCCACGCCAAGAAAAGAGACCGTATTGAAATGGCAGCGATGTATTGGCACTTTTTAGATGCTTTATGGCTGTACCTTTTCATCTTTTTGCTGAATTTCCGCTAGTAAAAAAGCCACGATATTACGCCTCTCAACGGAGCGAAAAACGAAATTATTAACTGTAAACTGAATTAGCGTACATGGCAACACACGCTGCTGCTGAACCGAAACAACTATGGCTGGGCGGTGCCGAACCGATGAAAGCCAGCTATGGTAAACTGATGATGTGGTTGTTCCTCTTATCAGATGCCTTTTCTTTCTCTGGCCTGTTAATTGCATATGGACTGGTGCGTTACGCCCACCCAGCATACGACGGGGATGTGGAAAATTTCGTTTTTTCGAATCAGTACTGGCCGATTCCAGAACGCGTATTTGAAGCGGTTCCTTTTTTCCACGGTTATCAGTTACCCCTGGTTTTCGTAGGCTTAATGACCTTCATTTTGATCTTCAGTTCAGTAACGATGGTATTAGCAGTGGAAGCTGGTCACCGGAAAGATAAAGCTGATGTTGAAAAATGGATGTTGTGGACGATCCTGGGTGGTATCACTTTCTTGGGCTCACAAGCTTGGGAATGGGGTCACTTCATCACGGGTACGGATAAGCCGACCATTTTAACGGATGTCATTAACGGCGTACAGGTAACGAAAGAAGTATTCGGAGCGAACCTGCACGTGAACCAGTACGGTCCGCAGCCCTTTGCTGATTTCTTCTTCTTTATTACGGGTTTCCATGGTACGCACGTAACGTCCGGCGTTATTCTAAACATTATCGTTTTCTTTAACGTTTGTATGGGTCTTTACGAACGTCGCGGACACTACGAGATGGTTGAAAAAGTCGGTCTGTACTGGCACTTTGTGGATCTGGTCTGGGTCTTTGTATTTACATTTTTTTACCTGGTATAATCGAAAAGAAATATGGCATCGGAATACACTGAATATGTAGAGAAGAACGGTAAGATGGTAGCCAAACCGCAAACCAAGAAGATTTGGCGTACCTTCTGGATTCTATTGATCATTACTGTTCTGGAATTCGTCGTAGCGTTTTCGTTACCTCACCATATGCACTTGCTGAAAGTATCCATCTTCGTGGGTATGACCATTGTAAAGGCAGCATACATCATGGGTGAATTCATGCACTTGTCGGGTGAAACCAAGAGTTTATTCTGGACCATTATTGTTCCGCTCGTTTTCATCGCGTGGTTAGTACTGGCTCTGCTGATGGAAGGTGGTTTCATCTCTTCTTACTAAGCGTTCGGTCTAGAACGAATCAGAAGCGTACATTCGCTTCATGAGGAGCAATAGCTATGTGGAATATTAAAAAAGCCGGAATCCTAATCTTGATGTTAGTGATTCCGGTTTTATTCTTTTTGTGGATTCGTTTCGGTGGCGTCAATCATTATTCGCTACCCCGGTATTTTCCACTACGGGATACCTTAACGAATCAGGTAATCATCAAAAAAAATGGCCCGAATCGAGCCTGGTGGGAACCTGAACAGGATACGCTTTATCATACGATTCCAGCATTCAATTTACTGAATCAGGATAGTACCTGGGTCACTGGTGATTTACTGAAAGGAAAAATTGTCGTAGCCGATTTCTTCTTTAGTCGTTGTCCAACGATTTGTCCGAAGATGTCTACGCAATTGAACCGGATTCAGGATATATTCCTCAATAATCCAGATGTATTGATCGTTTCTCATTCCATTGATCCTACGCATGATACGCCCTCGGTGCTTCGTGCGTACGGAAAACGCTACGACGCTGAACCAGGGAAATGGGTTTTTCTAACGGGTGATAAAGCTCAAATTTATCAGTTGGCTATCAAAGGCTATAAACTAGCGGTACAGGATGATCATGCCCAAACGGCGGACGCTTTTACGCATGATAGCAAACTAGTACTAGTGGACAAAGAAGGCGTCATACGGGGCTATTACGATGGTGAGGATAAGGAAGAAATTGATCGCTTAATTCTTGAAGTTAGAGTACTGCTGGATATTTATAAAAAACGAGAATCCAAATGAGTCCATTAACCATACCGCAGGAAAAGCAAAAGAGCTACCTGCGACTCATTCGCATTTTATCGGTGGTTATTCCCCTGGCCGTAGCGGTGCTACTTAATCCGCGTGTGCCGAAGGTACAGATGGGCGAATGGACCAAACTCCTGCCGCATTTAAACGCCTTAATCAATACGGCTACGGCTGTGCTGTTGATCATCGGTTATATCATGATTAAACGGGGCAATGTCGCAGCTCACCGCCGCGCCATGCAAACGGCTTTCGTGCTGGGTTCGTTATTTCTGGTCTCGTACGTTTTATACCATCTCACCAATGAATCTACTGCTTTTGGTGGAGTAGGGGTGGGCGTGCGAACTTTTTATTATGTCATTCTAGTTAGCCATATTGTATTATCCATTGTGGTGGTACCTTTTGTGCTGCTGGCGGTGTATTATGCGTGGAGTAATCAGATTCCCCGGCACAAGCGAATTGTGAAAGTGACGTATCCCGTATGGCTGTACGTATCTGTAACGGGCGTGATTGCTTATTTGATGATTAGTCCGTATTACCAATAAAGTTTTCGAGACGAATGAAACGTTTGCTGGCTTCTGGAGTACTGGTACTACTTTCTTGTACCCTTACCTTCGCCCAATGTGCCATGTGCCGGGCTTCTGTAGAAAGTACGTATAGTGACGGTCATTACCTAAATGGTTCAGGTTTGAATACCGGGATCTTGTATTTATTAGTAATGCCTTATTTGATTGTGGCTTTGATTGCTTACTTCTGGTACCGTAGTAGCCGAAAGGAATACGCTCAGAAAATGGCACTCTGGCAACGCATGAAAGGGATTAGTCAGTAGTAGTTAAGTTGTAGTGATTGATTTATTGCCGATAAGTAGCCTCCTAGTTTTTGACTAGGAGGTTTTTATTTTTTCACCTTCTTACAATAAATTTTAAAAGGGCTTGCAACCTTTGCAAAGGGCTCTGCATCTACTAAACAGTAAAACTACCCTTATCCCGTCTTGTGAAAATTTTATCTTTATTTCAAACGGAAGAGCAACTGGTAAAGGCCTGTCAGAAGGCTGACCCTAAAGCGCAGCGACGGGTGTACGAAAAGTACTCGGCCCGGATGCTAGCCGTTTGCCGAAGATATTTCAAAGATGAGTATGAAGCGGAAGAATGCATGGTGGAAGGGTTTGTGAAAGTGTTTGAACGCATCAGTCAATTTAAGCTGGAAGGAAGTTTTGAAGGTTGGATTCGTCGAATTGTAGTCAATGAATGTTTGATGGCATTGCGTTCGAAAAAACAGCTGGGCTGGCAAACGAGTTATGATGAAATCCTGTATGAACCCGATCCGCAGCTTCCTGAGACGTCTCTGGAAGTAGCGGACCTGCTTAAACTGATTGATCAGCTGCCTACGGGATACCGAACGGTATTTAACTTATACGCCATTGATGGGTACAGCCATGAAGAAATTGCTCGTACCTTGCAAATAACCGAGAGTACGTCCAAATCGCAATTACACCGGGCTAGAGCGTTGTTACAACGGCTCATTACCGAAACCGATGCCCGGTTGTCAATAAATTATTAATCGTATGAAAGAACCGAAAGAAAATCATCCGATTGACCACTTGTTCGCCCGAAAATTAAAGGACCACGAGCAAGCCCCCCGATCTGAGGCCTGGAATAAGCTGGAGTCACGGCTGAATAATAGCCATACGCAGCGGAAAGGATTGCCTTTGTGGGCTAAGTACTCGGCAGCAGCTTCCGTAGCCGTACTGCTACTAGCGGGTTGGTGGATGATTCAACCCGCTACGACAGCTATGGGGCCAGAGTTAGCAGTAGAAAAGCCTCAAGTAGTAAGGCCTATCACTACTCCTCCGCAAGAAGCAGAACCTGTAGTTACTCCCAATCCCGTTGAAATAACTCCTGAAAGGGCACCGCAGGTAGAGCTGGCTGCCACAAAAAAGAAAGAACCGCGAGCGAAAGCCCTAGAGCCAAGGCCGCAGGCCATACCGGCCCAAGAACAGCTGGTAGCTGCCACACCCGTGACGAGCCCTACACCGCAAACATTAGATACCAAACCTTCCGTATCCGTCGCCCCCAGTGCACCGGTAGAAATGGTCGCTCAGGCGGCTACGAAAACCCAGGAAGTAGCTGAGCAAAAAGTGTTTATAGTCAAAGTAACGGAAACCGACGAAGCGGCCTCGGGTGTAGCCCGAGACGAAGCCCTCGGTAAACGTTCGAAGGGTAAGTTCTTCTCTCGCCTGGCTAAAGGCATTAAGCACATTCAGGAAGGCGAATGGAAAGAAGTGGGTCTAGACGGAAAAACGATTATGGCCCGAACCGAAGACAATCTTTTTAAAAAGAATTAAGCAACCTTTCATACTGATCGGACATCTGGAAGTTAAATCGTTAGAAATATCTTATGAAACGCATCGTTACCGTTTTGCTGGCCTTTCTAGGAACGCTGGGCATGGCTTCAGCCAGTGATATTGTTCGGGATTCGATTATTGTGGTGATGGGAGACAAGTCCCGCATTATCATCTACGGAGAAAATAAAGAGGAGTTGAAAAAGCTCCTTAACTACGATGTAAATCGATTACTGAAGGATGTAGGGGGAAAGATTGACTCTACTTCTCAAGAGGGTACAACGCGAGTAATTTTAGGCGAAGTTGATGGGGACAAATACCGCAAGAGAGGCCGCGGTACCATTACTATTCAAGACCGCCAGATTACCATTGAAGCCAACGGAGATACGACTTATCAGATCAAACGCGTAAAACGTACGCGTCCGTGGTGGCAGAACGATCAGGATAATTTCGTAATATCCTTTGGATTAAACGCGTACGGTAAAAAAGAAGACCTCAACTACAATGCTCAGGACTACGATTTACGGCCCCTGGGATCGCGGTTTTTCTCGCTCGGATTTTACCGAAATCCTACGCTGATTAGGGGAGAGGACGTTGCCTTACGCATGCGATTAGGGTTTGAATTCACTTGGTATAATTTCATGTTTGAAGGTAACAACGTAGCTCGAAAAGGAGCGGAACGCATTGAGTTCACCGAAGCTACGGAACCATTGAAAAAGAGCAAGTTGACGGTATGTTACGTGACCGTGCCCGTTATGCCAACCATTGCTATACGAAAAGGCGTGATTTCGCACATTGGGGCTGGAGGATACGTGGGCTACCGACTGGATAGTTACACGAAAACCAAGACGCAGAATAATAAGAAGGATCATAATCACGCTGGTTACTGGCTGAATGATTTCCGGTACGGCCTGATGGCGGAAATTGGTTTCCGTAACTCTGTTGATCTGTTTTTTCAATATGATCTGAATGAACTATATCAGGAAGCTCGTGGTCCCAAAGTACAAGCCGTTAGTTTCGGCGTTCGCCTGAACTAGGCTTAACGGAAGAGTTAAAAAGGAGTAGCGGAGGAATCGGCTACTCCTTTTTTATAAAACAGAAATTTTTTTCAACAAAGCATAAAAGCTGAAAGGTTTGACAATGAAAGCATTAGCGACTAATGGGGGAGTAGAAAAGGAAACCGACAAGAATTTTTTTTAAGTAGGGTATTGACATGGGCGAAAGATCACTGTACTTTTGCAACTCCAAACCGGAAGGTAACGGGAAAAAGTTCTCTGATACAAGATTAAAGAATTACCATTTGGGGCGATACCAGAGTGGCCAAATGGGGCAGACTGTAAATCTGCTAGCGTATGCTTACGGTGGTTCGAATCCATCTCGCCCCACAATTGATAAGAACCCGTTGGGTCGGGTTCTTATTTTAGTTTAGTCGTATGCGGGCGTAGCTCAGTTGGTAGAGCGGCAGCCTTCCAAGCTGCAGGTCGCGGGTTCGAGCCTCGTCGCCCGCTCAAACATTTGAGCGTTTAGTTTTTAAAATTCTTTCCATTCGGGAAGAATTTTTGTGTAAAGTTTCAGTTACGCTCGTAAGATTTACCCATTACAACGGAGATTTGCTACTTACACAGTAGATCTCAAACGTAAGTAAAGATTATTGCCTTTGTAGCTCAGGGGTAGAGCACTTCCTTGGTAAGGAAGAGGTCAGGGGTTCAAATCCCCTCAAAGGCTCTGAAACTTTCTTTCCGTAGTTTAGGTTGAAAGATCAGGCATTGCGAAATCCCTCTCCGCATAGAGAGGGACTTTTTTCGTAAGGAAAGGTGCAAGTGACTCATTTCGCAAGTACACTTTCATCAATATTAAACCCAATCGCGAAACCGATAATTCTCTTAAAAAATGGCAAAGGAGACTTTTGACCGCTCGAAACCGCACGTCAACATTGGTACAATTGGTCACGTTGACCACGGTAAGACGACTTTGACTGCTGCGATCACTAAAGTTCTTTCTGAGAAAGGTCTGGCCGAGAAGAGAGACTTCTCCCAAATTGACAACGCTCCTGAAGAACGTGAACGTGGTATCACGATCAATACGGCACACGTAGAATACCAAACTGAAAATCGTCACTATGCTCACGTTGACTGCCCTGGTCACGCGGATTATGTGAAGAACATGGTAACGGGTGCTGCTCAAATGGACGGTGCTATCATCGTAGTAGCTGCTACGGATGGTCCGATGCCCCAGACTCGTGAGCACATCCTGCTCGCTCGTCAGGTTGGTGTACCCCAGCTGGTAGTATTCATGAACAAGGTTGACATGGTAGACGATCCAGAATTGTTGGAACTCGTTGAAATGGAAATCCGTGATCTGTTGAGCTTCTACCAATTCGACGGTGATAACATTCCTGTAATCCAAGGTTCTGCTCTGGGTGGTTTGAATGGCGAACCCAAATGGGTTGCTACCATCGAACAACTGATGGACGCTGTAGATAGCTGGATCCCAACGCCTGCTCGTGAAACGGACAAGCCTTTCTTGATGCCGGTTGAGGACGTATTCTCAATCACGGGTCGTGGAACGGTAGCTACCGGTCGTATCGAAACGGGTGTAATCAACTCTGGTGATCCTGTTGAGATCCTGGGTATGGGTGCAGAAAACCTGAAATCTACGGTAACGGGTGTGGAAATGTTCCGCAAAATCCTTGACCGTGGAGAAGCTGGTGACAACGTAGGTCTTTTGCTCCGTGGTGTTGAGAAAACCGATATCCGTCGTGGTATGGTTATCTGTAAGCCTGGTTCAGTGAAGCCTCACAACCACTTCAAAGCTGAGGTGTATATCCTCTCTAAAGAAGAAGGTGGTCGTCACACGCCGTTCTTTAACAAATACCGTCCTCAGTTCTACTTCCGTACCACGGACGTAACGGGCGAGATCATGTTACCTGAGAACGTAGAAATGGTTATGCCTGGTGATAACATCACGATTGACGTAACCCTGATTAACCCCATTGCTATGGATAAAGGTCTGCGTTTCGCAATTCGCGAAGGTGGCCGTACCGTAGGTGCTGGTCAGGTTACTGAAATCCTGTAATTTTAGTATACTCGTAAAGAAAGCGTCTCGTTTCGGGACGCTTTCTTTATTTATAGAGAAAAAGTTTTCAGTTTACTGGAAAATAATTGCCCAGATAGTTGACGAACTCAAAACAAAACTCTATTTTTGCAGTCCCAAAATAAGAGTACATGCACACACGGGCATAGTATAAGGGTAGTACAGAGGTCTCCAAAACCTTCGGTCTGGGTTCGAATCCTGGTGCCCGTGCAACTAAGTTTCAGGTTTAAAGTTTAAAGTACCCCTTGATGAAACACTTTTCGTCAGACTTTAAACTTTAAACCTGAAAACTTTAAACTAAACACATGGAAAAGGTAACGTCTTTGTTTAAAGCTTCCTGGGACGAAGTGACGCAGCATATCACCTGGCCTCCGTTCAAAGATCTCCAATCAAGCTCCTGGTTAGTACTGATTGCTTCATTGATCTTCGCGATCGTAGTAGGACTGATGGATGCCGGTTTCCAGAATTTGCTGGATCTTTTCTATAGCCTCTCCAAGTAAGTAACGCGTTTACAGTTGGCAGTGGTCAGTTTACAGTTGGTACATCCAAGCAGCGTTTACTGAAAACTGAGAATTGGAAACTGAAAACTGAGAAGAATATGAGTAACGTGAATTGGTATGTTTTGCGGGCCGTTTCCGGTCAGGAGAAAAAAGTAAAGTCTTATCTGGAGAATGAAGTAGCCAGACAAGAATTACAAGACTCTGTACCGCAAATTCTGATTCCGTCGGAGAAAATTGTGGAAATGCGGAATGGCAAAAAACGCATCCGTGAAAAAGCATTTTTCCCCGGTTATATCATGATTTCAGCGGACTTGTCCAACGGAGAAGTAATGCACTTGATTACCAGTATGCCCGGTGTAATTGGGTTTCTGGGTAGTAATGATAAAGACAAGAATTCCAAAATTCCTGTTCCCCTGCGAGCTTCTGAAGTAAAGCGAATGCTAGGCCAGGTGGATGAGGTCGTCGAAGAGACTTCTGCTTCATCGGTCTCCTTCCTGAAAGGCGAATCGGTTAAAGTAATGGATGGTCCTTTCAGCGGCTTTACAGGAACCATTGAAGAGATCTTCGACGATAAGAAGAAACTTCACGTAACGGTTAAAATCTTCGGCCGTAATACCCCCGTCGAGTTAAGTTACGCTCAAGTAGAAAAAGAAAGCTAAGACGAACACATAGCTTATCCCAGGGTGTTGTGAGCCACCGGGGTAGATGGCAGTTCAAGCTTCCAAAGAGTTGCCCAAGTTTCGTTTCTGCTTCTTTCGATAGATGCAACGTGGGCTGGATACAGCCCAAAATTTTATCCAAACAATGGCTAAGCAAATCACCGGATACGTCAAATTGCAAGTGAAAGGTGGACAGGCTAACCCATCGCCCCCAATTGGGCCGGCACTGGGTTCCAAAGGTCTGAACATCATGGAATTCTGCAAGCAGTTCAATGCTCGTACCCAAGATAAAATGGGTCAGGTATTGCCTGTACTGATTACCTACTATTCAGATAAGTCGTTTGATTTCGTAATCAAAACGCCTCCTGCTGCTAACCTGCTGCTCGAAGCTTCTAAAGTGAAACTGGGTTCTGCTCAGCCTAACTTGAAGAAAGTGGGCTCAGTAAGCTGGGATCAGGTGAAAACGATTGCTGAAACGAAAATGCCCGATTTGAACTGCTTTACGATCGAAGCTGCTATGAAAATGGTTGCTGGAACGGCTCGCAGTATGGGGATCACGGTTTCAGGTACTGCCCCCTGGCAAGAATAATTTTCCCAACGGGGGAGAGCAGACCTACTTGTAGGAAAGCTCGTCACCACCCCAAAATAGTCCATAAACATGGCAAAGTTAACTAAAAAGCAAAAAGAAGCTCGTTCAAAATTCGACCAGGCTCAGGCATATGAACTGGAGAAAGCTGCGGCGATTTTGAAAGAGATTTCTTACACCAAATTCGATGCTTCAATTGACATTGATGTTCGTTTAGGTGTAGATCCCCGTAAAGCGGATCAAATGGTACGTGGCGTAGTTGCCCTTCCCCACGGAACGGGTAAAGACGTTCGGGTACTGGTTCTTTGTACTCCCGACAAAGTGGAAGAAGCGAAGGCTGCCGGTGCTGACTACGTAGGTCTGGACGAGTATATCGAAAAGATCATGGGTGGTTGGACGGACATCGATGTAATCATCACGATGCCTACGGTAATGGCTAAAATCGGTCGTTTAGGTAAAATCCTCGGTCCCCGTGGTTTGATGCCTAACCCTAAATCTGGTACCGTTACGCTGGAAGTAGGTAACGCCGTTCGCGAGGTGAAAGCCGGTAAAATCGACTTCAAAGTAGATAAAACAGGTATCATCCATACTTCGATTGGTAAAGTATCTTTTGATGCGAATAAGTTGGCTGAGAATGCCCAGGAAGTAATCAATACCCTGGTTAAACTGAAGCCTTCTTCGGCCAAAGGTACCTATGTGAAGAGCATCTTCCTGTCTAGTACCATGAGCCCGAGTGTAGAAATCGATAAAAACACTGTAAACGGTCTGTAAGTCATGACGAGAGAAGAAAAAGGTGCGATCATTGAGGAGCTGGCTGAAAAGTTCAAGTCTACTCCTTACTTCTATATCACCGACGCGGCTGGCATGTCTGTAGCGCAGACAAACGACCTTCGTCGGAAATGTTTCCAGGCTGGCGTTGAGTACCGGGTAGTAAAAAACACACTGATTGCAAAAGCTCTTGAGCAATTAGATACGGACTATTCGGCCTTTAACGAAGGCGTACTGAAAGGTTTCAGCGGAATTATGTTCCACACGGAATCAGGCAAAGTACCTGCGAAACTGATCAAGGATTTCATTAAGGAATCTGGTAAAGCCAACAAACTTAAGTTCAAAGGTGCTTCGGTTGATTACAGCGTATTTGCTGGTGAAGACCAACTCGAAACCCTGATTTCTCTGAAATCGAAACAAGAACTCGTTGGCGAAATCATCGGTCTGTTACAATCACCTGCCAAGAACGTTATCAGCGGTCTGCAGAGTGGCGGCAACAAACTGGCTGGTATCCTCAAAACGCTTTCTGAGCGTCCTGAGTAATTCAGTAAGTCGGCTGAAGAATCCATTTCCGAAGCTGGCCCTGAACATTGATTTGGCTTCCAAGCCTGAATATATATCACTCTGTTTTTAATCATTTCGAAAAAATTTAAAGCATAATAAAATGGCAGATTTAAAAGCATTCGCTGAGCAGCTTGTAAACCTGACGGTTAAAGAAGTTAACGAACTGGCACAAATCCTGAAGGATGAGTATGGCATCGAGCCTGCTGCTGCTGCTCCCGTAATGGTAGCTGGTGGTGCTGCTGGTGGAGACGCTGCTCCTGCAGCTGAAGAAAAAACTTCTTTCGACGTAATCCTGAAGTCAGCTGGTGCTGGTAAACTTCAAGTGGTGAAAGTGGTGAAAGACCTGACCGGTCTGGGCCTGAAAGAAGCGAAAGAACTCGTTGACGGTGCTCCTAAAGCCGTTAAAGAAGGCGTAAGCAAAGACGAAGCTGAAGCTCTGAAGAAATCTTTGGAAGAAGCTGGTGCTGAAGTAGAAGTGAAGTAATTCACGCTACGATAGAAGATTCATTCTATCACAGGATAGACCCGGTCATTTGGCTGGGTCTTTCCTGCGTTAAAAGGTTAAAGTTTTCAGCAACCCGTTCTTTCGTAGCTAATTGACTGATAGCCAGTACTAAGCTCATCACCTACAAAAGTCTTTGGCTGGAAACTAACTGCGTACGTATTGCGTTCTATCTTATACAGGCAACACGCCTGATATGATCTAAGGGTTTATCCCAAGCGTTCTTACCCCCGAGAATTACTGCTGAAACACGATTCCATTCGTAGGGGAATCGCAAAGGGAAGTAATTCTGTCAACTACGAGGTACTTATTTGAGAATAAAGCAGCGATCGCTCTTTATTCAGTAACAAATAGTCAGATTCGGACTTTAAAACCGTAGTGCCTTGGCAACAAACAAAACTTCCAGACACAACTTTGCCCGCATCCAGGCTGTCATCGATTATCCTGACTTTCTGGACCTGCAGGTCAAGTCTTTCAAGGAGTTTTTCCAATTGGAAACTCCGGCGGATCGCCGCAAAAACGAAGGACTTTTCAAAGTTTTTGCTGAAAACTTCCCGATTACTGATTCACGGGAAAATTACATTCTCGAATTCGTTGACTTCTCGATTGATCCTCCTAAATACTCCGTTGATGAAAGTATCGACCGGGGTTTAACGTATGCATTGCCCTTGAAGGCGAAGCTGCGTTTGCGGAGTGAAGATCCGGACAACGAAGATTTCGAAACGATTGAACAGGAAGTTTTCTTAGGAAATATTCCTTACATGACCGAGCGTGGTTCCTTTGTTATCAATGGAGCGGAGCGGGTTATCGTATCACAATTGCACCGTTCACCGGGTGTGTTCTTCTCGATGAGCAAGCACACGAACGGTTCTAAACTGTATTCAGCCCGGATTATTCCTTTCAAAGGATCCTGGATTGAATTCTCAACCGATATCAACAACGTCATGTACGCGTACATTGACCGGAAGAAGAAATTCCCGGTTACGACGCTGTTACGGGCGATTGGTTTCGGTTCTGATAAAGAAATTCTTGACCTCTTCGGCTTATCAGAAGAACTTCCCGCTACGCCTGCTGCGCTGAAAAGAGCGTTGGGTCGTAAGCTGGCCGCTCGTGTTTTGCGTACCTGGCAGGAAGACTTCGTGGATGAAGATACGGGAGAGGTAATGTCAATCGACCGGAACGAAATCCTGATGGAACGGGATTCTGTGGTATCGGCCGAAGACGTAGACATGATTTTGGAAAGCGGCGTGAAGTCGATCATCCTGCACAAGGAAGATATGAACATCGCCGATTACAACATCATTTATAACACCTTGCAGAAAGATTCTGCGAACTCCGAAAAAGAAGCCGTTGAGCAGATTTATCGGCAGTTGCGGAATACGGAAGCTCCGGATGAACAAACGGCCCGGGATATTATCCAAAGCCTGTTCTTCTCCGATAAACGTTACGATTTAGGTGACGTAGGTCGGTACCGGATCAATAAGAAACTGCAATTGGACATCTCGATGGATACGAAGGTCCTAACGACCGAAGATATTGTATCCATCGTGAAGTATCTGATCGGACTGATCAACTCCAAAGCGGTAGTCGATGATATTGACCACTTGTCAAACCGTCGGGTACGTACCGTAGGGGAGCAGTTATACGCTCAGTTTGGTGTCGGTCTCTCCCGGATGGCTCGTACCATCAAGGAGCGGATGAACGTACGTGATAACGAAGATTTCAAACCCGTTGACTTGATCAACGCTCGTACGCTGTCTTCGGTCATCAACTCGTTCTTCGGTACCAACCAGCTGTCTCAGTTCATGGACCAGACCAACCCGCTGGCTGAAATCACGCACAAGCGTCGGATGTCAGCTTTGGGACCTGGTGGTCTGTCTCGCGAGCGTGCCGGTTTCGAGGTTCGTGACGTTCACTATACGCACTACGGTCGTTTGTGTACCATCGAGACTCCGGAAGGTCCGAACATTGGTCTGATTTCTTCGTTGTGCGTGCACGCGAAAATCAACTCCATGGGCTTCATTGAAACGCCGTATCGGGTGATTAAGGACGGAAAAGTAACGGACGAGTTACGGTTCCTGACGGCTGAAGAAGAAGATGGCCAGTACATCGCTCAGGCTAATGCCGCGATTGACGACAAGGGCAACTTCAAAGTTGACAAGATTAAAACGCGTTTCGAAGGTGACTTCCCGATGGCAGCCCCTGCCGAAACGCAGTTGATGGATATTGCTTCGAACCAGATTGTATCGGTAGCTGCCTCGTTGATTCCGTTCCTGGAGCACGATGATGCTAACCGGGCTTTGATGGGATCGAACATGCAACGTCAGGCGGTACCGCTGTTGCGTCCGGAAGCTCCTATCGTAGGTACGGGTCTGGAAGCTCGTGTAGCTGAAGATTCACGTGCCATGGTGGCAGCAGAAGGAGACGGGGTGATCGAGTTCGTGGATGCTACGAAAGTAGTGGTTCGCTACGACCTGACGGATGAAGAGAAACTGGTAAGCTTCGACAGCGAAGTGCGTACCTACAATCTGGTGAAATTCCGCCGGACCAACCAGGATACCTGTATCAACCTCAAGCCGATTGTATTCAAAGGCGAGCGAGTAGTGAAAGGTCAAATCCTGACGGAAGGTTACGCTACGCAGCAAGGTGAGCTGGCACTCGGTCGTAACCTGTTGGTGGCTTTCATGCCCTGGCAAGGATACAACTTTGAGGATGCTATTGTAATCTCGGAGAAAATCGTTCGTGATGACGTATTTACGTCGATCCACATCGAAGAGTTTGACCTGGAAGTTCGTGATACCAAACGGGGTGAAGAAGAATTGACTTCTGAAATTCCGAACGTATCCGAAGACATGGTGAAAAACCTCGATGAAACGGGTATCATCCGCATCGGTTCTGAAGTAAAAGAAGGTGACATCCTGATCGGTAAGATTACGCCAAAAGGAGAAACCGATCCGACTCCGGAAGAAAAACTGCTCCGTGCCATCTTTGGTGACAAAGCTGGTGACGTGAAGGATGCTTCCAAAAAAGCACCCCCATCACTCAAAGGGGTAGTTATTGATACGAAGCTCTTCAAACGTCCAAGCAAGGAGAAAGAAGTACGCGAGAAAGCGAAAGCGGACCTCAAAGTACTGATGAAGCAGTACAGCCGTGACCTGAATAAAATCAAGGACACGATGATTGACAAGCTGGCTACTTTGCTGGAAGGTAAAGCTTCACAAGGGGTGAAACACAAATTCGGTGAAGAAGTAATGCCGAAAACGACTCGTTTCACGCGTGCGAACATCGAAACATACTTGTTCCCTGAGAAGAACCCGTACCGTGACGAAAGTAACTATGCAGTTCCTGAAGAGGTGAATATGCTAACGGATCTTGACCTGAATGGCTGGACGGATGACGCTCACCTGAATGAATTGCTGGTAACCCTGGTGAAAAACTACATCAAGAATCGTAGTGAAGTAGCGGGTCACTTCAAACGGGAACGTTTTGCTCTGGAAGTAGGCGATGAATTACCTGCTGGTATTGTACAGTTAGCGAAAGTGTACATCGCCAAGAAGCGTAAGCTGAAGGTAGGGGATAAAATGGCTGGTCGTCACGGTAACAAAGGGGTAGTAGCCCGGATTGTACGTGAAGAAGACATGCCGTTCCTTGAAGATGGTACGCCCGTTAACATCGTCCTGAACCCACTAGGGGTACCTTCACGGATGAACATCGGTCAGATCTACGAAACCGTATTGGCTTGGGCTGGTTTGAAGCTGGGTAAGAAATACGCAACGCCGATCTTCGATGGTGCTACCGAAGAAGAAGTAGTAACGGAATTGAACGCGGCAGGTCTGCCTCCGTTCGGCCGTACGTACCTCTACGATGGTTTATCAGGGGATCGTTTCGATCAACCCGTAACGGTAGGTCTGATGTACATGCTGAAGCTGGGTCACTTAGTCGATGACAAGATGCACGCCCGTTCGATTGGACCTTACTCGCTCATTACGCAACAGCCGCTGGGTGGTAAAGCTCAGTTCGGGGGTCAGCGTTTTGGTGAGATGGAGGTATGGGCACTCGAGGCCTTCGGAGCCTCGCACATTCTGCAAGAAATCCTGACCGTGAAGTCGGATGACGTGCAGGGCCGTGCGAAAGCGTACGAAGCCATCGTGAAAGGTGAAAACCTGCCCAAGCCGAACATTCCGGAATCATTCAACGTATTGATTCACGAATTACGTGGTCTGGCTTTAGAGATCACACTCGATTAATAAAATGCGGAATTAATCAGGGAGGAAGCTTCCTCCCTGATTAATTCTTCTCGTGATAATTACCCCAATAAATGGAATTAAAGACCGGGTATTTCAAACAAATAGATTCCCTACGAGCCTACGCAGTATTATCAGTAATTGTTTTTCACTGGTTTTCGAAAGATAGTTGGATTAATGCATTACCGAACGGCACCATTGGAGTTACTCTATTTTTTGTAATTAGCGGTTTTTTGGTTTCTCGTATTTTGATGATGGCGAGAAACCGGATAGAGCGGAATGAACGAAGTTTCAAAACCGAGTACAAGAACTTCTTTGTGCGGCGAGCGTTACGAATTTTCCCCCTGTATTATGGGATCTTATTCGGGGTTTTTGCCTTACGCAAGTTTGCTCATGTAACGATTGAAACGGACCTTTTTAAACATCCGCTGTATTACTTTTTCTATTTATACAATCATTACCTGGACTCCACCGGAAACTGGTCGGATTTACTTTCGCCCTTTTGGAGTTTATCCGTGGAGGAACAGTTTTACATTTTCTGGCCGCTGATGTTGTTGCTGTCTCCGGCCAAACGACAGCCCTATTTCATACTGGCAGCCATCGGTATTGGGCTGGGATCAAGAGTGCTGTTGGCTTTATCCGGAAGTGGTCAGGACGGGCTGGCAACCGTGTACTGCTTAGATGCTTTCGGAATTGGAGCCTTGTTTGCCTACTTGTTCACCAATAGTAAAGACACGAAGGAAGCAATTCAAAAAAAGAATAACTGGACGTTAGCCATTGGTCTAGTTCTGTTTGCGGCCTGTATGGCCCTAGATTCAGGCTCTTGGTTCGTACTGGTATTTAAACGTTTTTCAATTGCCGCTATTTCGATGTACTTGGTTAGCGGGGCTTGTCTGGAGTTTAAAGGACTATTTGGCCGGATCTTGAATAGTGAAGTGCTGATTTACATTGGTAAAATAAGTTACGGACTCTACGTGTTTCACATGCTTATTCCCAGTGTATTTGTTCCCAAGTTTTTGACGTACACGCCAGCCAGAATTACGCAACTCATTACCAGTAATCAAAGTACTTACGTTACGTTTTGCTTTATTTTCTTACTCGTACTAGCCAGTTTATCCTGGTACCTGTTCGAAAAACGATTTACGGATTTAAAGAAGTACTTTAAAATGTAATCGTTTGAAATCTAAAGCAGTCGGTTCACGTTACCAGTAAAATAGCATTGGAATAAGGGATATCCCTAGCGATTTGAAAGTTGGTAAAACCGCTTTCTGATCCCGATGGTTAAAGGCTGATTGATTCCTTTGAAAAGCCTAATACAGCATCATTTTCATTCCAAAACCATATTTGAAAATGTCATTAAAGAAAAACAAAAAACTAAATAGCGACTTCTCGAAGATCACTATTAGTTTGGCGTCTCCCGAATCAATTCTCGAGAATTCGTTCGGTGAAGTGACCCAGCCCGAAACGATCAACTACCGGACTTACAAACCCGAAATGGGTGGTTTGTTCTGTGAGCGGATCTTCGGTCCCGTAAAAGACTGGGAGTGTCACTGTGGCAAATACAAGCGGATTCGCTACAAAGGCATCATCTGCGACCGTTGCGGAGTGGAAGTAACCGAGAAGAAAGTACGTCGCGAGCGGATGGGTCACATTGAACTGGTGGTTCCCGTTGCTCACATCTGGTACTTCCGCAGCTTGCCTAACAAAATTGGCTACCTGCTCGGTATCTCTTCCAAGAAGCTCGACCAAATTATTTACTACGAACGGTACGTGGTCGTTCAACCCGGTGCTAAAGCTGAAGATGGCGTTCAGACGCTCGACTTCTTAACGGAAGACGAATACCTGGACATCATTGACAAGCTGCCCCGCGAAAACCAGTTGCTGCCCGACACCGACGCGAACAAGTTTATCGCGAAAATGGGTGCCGAAGCCCTGGAAATGTTACTGTCACGTATCCAGTTGGATGAGCTTTCATACGAACTGCGTCACTCCGCTGCTAACGATACGTCACAACAACGGAAACAGGAAGCCCTGAAACGTCTGAAGGTAGTAGAAGCCCTTCGTGACGCAAAGACCCGTATCGAAAATCGTCCCGAGTGGATGGTAATCCGTATGGTACCGGTAATTCCTCCCGAACTGCGTCCGCTCGTCCCTCTGGACGGAGGTCGTTTTGCTACGTCTGATTTGAACGACTTATACCGTCGGGTAATCATTCGTAACAACCGTCTGAAACGTCTGATCGAAATCAAGGCTCCCGAAGTAATTCTCCGGAACGAAAAACGGATGTTGCAGGAAGCCGTGGATTCGCTCTTCGATAACTCACGGAAAGTAAACGCCGTTCGTTCCGAAGGTAACCGTGCGCTGAAATCACTTTCAGACATGCTGAAAGGTAAGCAGGGTCGTTTCCGTCAGAACTTGTTAGGTAAGCGGGTTGACTACTCCGGTCGTTCGGTAATCGTAGTAGGTCCTGAGCTGAAATTGCACGAATGCGGTCTTCCTAAAGATATGGCGGCTGAGTTATTCAAGCCGTTTATCATCCGCAAACTCATCGAGCGTGGTATCGTGAAAACGGTAAAATCAGCGAAGAAAATCGTAGACCGGAAAGACCCCGTCGTTTGGGACATTCTGGAAAACGTATTGAAAGGTCACCCTGTACTGCTGAACCGGGCTCCAACGCTGCACCGTCTGGGTATCCAGGCTTTCCAGCCCAAGCTGATCGAAGGTAAAGCGATTCAGTTGCACCCACTGGTTTGTACGGCATTCAACGCTGACTTTGACGGTGACCAGATGGCCGTTCACGTTCCCCTAGGACATGAAGCCGTTCTGGAAGCCTCTCTGTTAATGCTGGCTTCGCACAACATTCTGAACCCGGCTAACGGTGCTCCGATTACGGTACCTTCTCAAGACATGGTTCTTGGTCTGTACTACGTAACCAAAGGCCGTGTGCATACGCCCGAATATCCAATCGCTGGCGAAGGCATGACGTTCTACGGTGCGGAAGAAGTAATCATCGCCGTGAACGAAGGACGTATCTCGAAACACGCCAATATCAAATGTAAGGTACGGGTTCGTAATGAAGATGGTACGTTCGAAACCAAAATCATTGAAACTGTAGCGGGTCGTGTACTCTTTAACCAGGCCGTTCCTGAAGAAGTAGGTTACCTGAATGAATTGTTGACGAAGAAAAAACTGCAACAAATCATTTCACACGTCTTCAAAATTGCTGGTGTAGCCCGTACGGCTCAGTTCCTGGATGACATCAAGGAATTAGGTTTCCGGATGGCATTCAAAGGTGGTCTGTCGATCGGTCTGAATGATATTAAAATTCCGGAAGTAAAAGACGAATTACTCGTTGGTGCGGAAGGTGAAGTTCAGGGCGTGTGGGACAACTACTACATGGGTCTGATCACGGATAACGAGCGTTACAACCAGATCATTGATATCTGGACGCGGGTGAACTCGAAAATCACTGATACGCTGATGAAGCAACTCGAGACCGATCAGGGTGGATTTAACTCCATCTACATGATGATGCACTCCGGTGCCCGGGGTTCTCGGGAGCAGATTCGTCAGTTGGGTGGTATGCGGGGTCTGATGGCGAAACCTCAGAAGAACTTACAAGGTTCGGTTGGGGAAATCATCGAAAACCCGATCCGTTCGAACTTTAAAGAAGGTCTGGACGTATTGGAGTACTTCATCTCTACGCACGGTGCCCGGAAAGGTCTGGCGGATACGGCTTTGAAAACGGCCGATGCTGGTTACTTGACCCGTCGTCTCCATGACGTAGCTCAGGATGTGGTTATCAACGAAGAGGATTGCCAGACGCTGCGGGGTATTACGATTTCAGCATTGAAAGAAAATGATGACGTCGTTGAACCGCTGTCGGAACGTATTCTCGGTCGGGTAACTACGTATGATGTCGTTGATCCTTTAACGGGTAATACGATTGTTCACGCGGGTGAAATCATCGATGAAGATAAAGCCAAGCATATCGACGAAACGAGCATCGAAAGTGTGGAAATTCGTTCGGTACTGACTTGCGAAACCCGTAATGGTGTTTGTGCTAAGTGTTACGGACGCAACCTGGCAACGGGCCGTCTGGTTAACATTGGTGAAGCCGTTGGGGTTATTGCTTCGCAATCCATCGGGGAACCTGGTACGCAGCTGACGCTTCGTACGTTCCACGTAGGGGGTACTGCTCAAAACATTGCTCTGGATGCCAGCATCCGGGCCAAGTTCGACGGTATCGTACGATTCGAAGAATTACGGACGCTGGAAACGCAACGTCCAACGGGTGAAGATACGCTAGTCGTCATGGGCCGTTCAGGCGAACTTCAAATCATTGGAGCTCCCGGAACGACGTATGCGGGTCAGGTATTGATCGCCAACAACGTTCCTTACGGTGCGTACCTGAGCGTGAAAGATGGCGAAACAGTAACGAAAGGCCAAGAACTTTGTGCCTGGGATCCGTATAACGCCGTCATCTTGAGCGAAATCAGTGGTAAGGTAGAATACGAAGCCATCGAAGATGGTCTGACGTTCAAAGAAGAATTCGATGAAACGACGGGCTTTAAAGAGAAGGTAATCGTAGAAAGCCGTGACCGTACGAAAAACCCGACGGTTTGGGTGAAAAATGATTCCGAAGATGGCTCACGTGGGTATAATATGCCCGTAGGTGCTCGTCTGGCGGCAGAGGTTGGAGCAGAAATCAAACCAGGTCACATCCTGGCCAAGATTCCTCGTTCCGTAGGTAAAACCCGTGACATTACGGGTGGTCTGCCCCGGGTAACGGAATTGTTCGAAGCTCGTAACCCGTCGAACCCGGCGGTTGTTTCTGAAATCGACGGCGTAGTAACGCTGGGAGCCGTGAAACGCGGTAACCGTGAAATCTTCGTTCGTGGTAAGGATGAAACCGAGAAAAAATACCTCGTATCTACCTCGAAACACATTCTCGTTCAGAACAATGACTTCATCAAGGCGGGTCTGCCGCTTTCCGATGGAGCCATCACTCCGGCCGACATTCTGTCCATCAAAGGACCGACCGCCGTTCAGGAGTATCTGGTGAATGAAATTCAGGAAGTTTACCGTCTGCAAGGGGTAAAAATCAACGATAAACACATCGAATGTATCGTTCGTCAGATGATGCAGAAAGTGGAGATTATCGATTCAGGCGACACCAACTTCCTGGAAAACCAAGGTGTAGATAAGTGGACGTTCCGTAGCGAAAACGATGCGATCCTAGATCGTAAAGTGGTTATCGACGCGGGTGATTCGGCTAACGTAAAAGTAGGTCAGATCATTACCGCTCGTCAGCTACGCGATGAAAACTCCTCACTGAAACGTCAGGATAAAGCACTGGTACTCGTTCGCGATGCCATGCCAGCCGTATCCCGTCCGACGTTGATGGGTATCACGCAGGCGTCTTTAGGTACGGAATCCTTCATCTCTGCGGCGTCGTTCCAGGAAACGACGAAAGTACTTTCCGAAGCTGCCGTACGGGCGAAGGCCGACCGACTCGAAGGTCTGAAAGAGAACGTGATCGTAGGTCACCTCATTCCGGCCGGTACGGGGGTACGTCGCTACCAGGATCTGTTAGTAACGAATCCCGAAGAAGGCGAAAAATTCACCGAAACCAAGACGTCTTCCCGCAAGCGGAAAGAACTGGCGTAAGCTGAATAATCGATAAATGAAAAACCCCGATTGGTCTGACCAGTCGGGGTTTTTTAGTTGTTGGTTTTTAGTTGACAGCTTAAGAATTACTTGTACAAACCACCAACAACTATTTTTTCTTAGTATGTTTTTCCCGTTCGCGGGCTTCCTCTTCATCCAAAATCTCATCTACTTTCTGTTTTTCCAGGGTAGATGCTTTGGTTTCATGGGTGGCATCGCCTTCTCCATCGGCAACGGTATCCACAATCGGCATTTCACCCGTACGCTCTACTTCCGTTAATTCGGGCGTTCCTTCGGGCAGCTCAGCCGTTGGGACTGATTCTACATTAGGGTCTTTAGTATTCGCTGAATGACGGCTCATGATTTTTTCGTGGTTGGTTGAGCCCTCATCAGTAAAAAGGTCGTTCCAAAGTACGCTTTTCCCCAGTAGGGATAAGGTGATCAAAGGGGGACTACTATTACAAATAACGCCAGATTGCATGCGTTTGCCGTTGCTTAAAGGCGGCGTAACGCTTACAGAGTGGATAGAAAAAAGCAACCACGCCCAGCCAAACCAGGTAGACACCTGCTAATGAAAGTCCAATATTCGGTTCAATACCTGCGGTGCCATTCTGAAAGTTAATCTTCGCCCAGGGTATTCCCTGGTACAGATGCACCAGAATGGCCAGCGAATGAAGAATATAAAAGTGGATGAGGTAATAAAAAAGCGGCACTTTGCCGTAAATGCTCATCCAGCTCCAGCGTGGTTTACGTTCCAGAAAAGCCAGTAACAACAAAGCCGGCCCCGTCGTCATGAGTGCGTACAGCAGCGAAGGCGGGTACTTAGTGGTGTTGAGAAAAGAAAGCAAGGTGACACCCGGCGAGGTCTGCGGTTGCCAGGGAGCGGGATCGCCATACGTATTCACCAACCGTAGTAGGATAAAGGTCAAAACTAACCCTGAGCCCAGATATAGTAGCTTCTTTTGTCGCTGCACCGACGAGGCGTCCCTTCGATACCAGCTCCCCAACGCGTACCCGCAAAGCATAATGCCGACCCAGGCTAGAAATGGATACAAATTCAGGAGGAGTCGTTCCGGCGATAGGGGAATGGGACCGGGTTGGTGCAGCAGAAAAAGAACGGTTTCTGCCGTAGAACCTTTGGGGAAAGTTAAGCCGTCGAGTGCATTATGCCCCGCAACAATGCCTATCCCCAGGCCCGCTATTGCCCAGAGCGGCAAGCCCAGAAGTGCACTCAAAAGGATAAACCCCATGCCCGTAGCCCAGATAACCTGTAACGTGAGGAACGAAAACTTCACATCGAACCAAAGTCCGAAGGTAATAACGGTCAGTTCCAGAAAAATTAACCAGAGCCCGCGACTCAATAAAAACCAGCGTTGCTGAGCCCGCGTTTTCTTCTGTCCGGAAAGGTAGGCGGATAGCCCAGCTAGCAGGATGAAATTAGGAGCACAGAAATGCGTGACCCAGCGGGTAAAGTAGAGAATGTAAGAAGGCTGATTTAAATCCAGTGGATTGGAAAAAAAAGCATTAACGTGCAAATATTCCCGCGTATGATCCAGGGCCATGAGAATCATGATCAGGCCCCGGACCACATCAATGCTTTCGATACGAACCCGTGCTAAAGGTGAGGCTGACATAGGTAGAGCGGTCAATGAAAGATTTAGTATAATCCTGATTGTCAGTAATATGCGTTACACGGGGTCTACATCAATGACAATACTAATCCCTTTAAACTCCTTCGTCGTTACGACCTCCTCAATCGTTTCTTTTACAAATTCCTTAATGGCTTTCAAATTCAGATTTCGCTCGAACTTTAACAGTACGTCAAACAGAAACTGATTCCGAATACGCTCAACCAAGGGTGATTCCGGACCTTTCACCCGGTCAGTACCTACTTTTTGCAGTAACAAGGTTGCCAGTTTCTGAGCTGCGGCCTGAGCCGTTTGCTGTTCCAGATGACGAGTGGTCAGCCGAATAATGCGGGTAAAGGGTGGATAGCCGTAAGCCTGCCGTTCCTCGATTTCTTCGGCGTAGAAACCTTCGTAATCATTATGAATGATCTTGGCCAGAATGGGATGCTGGGTATTGTTGGTTTGGATCAGTACGCGCCCGGCTCGTTCTTTACGTCGTCCCGCTCGTCCGGATACTTGGGTAAGCAACTGAAAGGACCGTTCGGTAGAGCGAAAATCGGGAAAATTGATCATTCGGTCCGCATCGAAAATGGCGACCAGACTAACCTTATCGAAATCCAGACCTTTCGAAACCATTTGCGTACCCACCAGCATATCCGTTTCACCCTGTTCAAAATCGGTGATCATTTGCTGAAAAGCCGTTTTCGAACGCGTCGTATCTAAATCCATGCGTTGAATGCGGGCGGCAGGAAAATGCAACTGTAAATCTTCTTCCAGCTTTTCGGTACCAAAGCCCTGCGTACGGATTTTCGTACTGCCGCAAGCCGGGCAGGTACGGGGCAAGTGTTCTTTATGGCCGCAGTAATGGCAGCGAAGTTCGCCGTCGCGTTGGTGGTAGGTCAGGCTTACATCGCAGTTATCGCATTTAGAAATCCAGCTACAATCGTCGCAGGTCAGGTAAGGCGAATAGCCGCGTCGGTTCTGAAACAGAATGGTCTGCTCTTTTTTCTCCAGGTTTTGTTCCAGTTGACGTAGTAGTTCACCCGAAAAATCACCTTTCATTTCCCGGTTTTTTCGGGCCTGTCTGATGTCAATGAGTTCAATCGCGGGCAGAGCCGCATTCCCAAACCGTTCCTTCAATTGTACCAGTCCATACCGACCCTGCTGCGCGTGGTAAAAGCTTTCGATGGAAGGCGTGGCCGAGCCCAGTAGTACTTTAGCTCCCTGCATCCGGGCAATAACCAGGGCCGAATCGCGGGCGTGGTAGCGGGGAGCGGGATCGTACTGTTTGTAGCTGGCTTCGTGTTCTTCGTCCACAATGATCAGACCCAGACTGTCGAAGGGAAGGAAAATGGCCGAACGAACACCAATGACAAACTGAAAACGCCCGGACAGTACACCTTTCCAAACTTCCACGCGTTCATTATCCGAAAATTTGGAGTGGTAAATGCCCACCCGTTCCCCAAAAATTTTCTTCAGTCGAATGACAATCTGCGTGGTCAACGCAATTTCGGGCAACAGATATAGCACCTGAGAACCACTCTCCAGAGCCTGTTCAATCAGGTGAATGTATACTTCCGTTTTTCCCGCTCCCGTAACGCCGTGCAGCAATACCGTATCTTTTTCCTGAAAAGCCTGCGTTACTTCCTGTACGGCTCGTTGCTGCGGCTCGGACAGCGTAGGCATCGTAGCGATGGTACCGGTATCCTCCGCAAAGCGACTGACGACCACATCAAAACTTTCAAAAATGCCCTTCTTGAGTAAGGTTTCCAGGGAAGAATCCGAAAGCTCGTCATTCCGGGAAAACGTGGATTTGGGGGTACCTTCCGTATTCTTTTCCGGATCGCGTAAGGCCGGTACGTAGCGGAGGTATTCCAGGAGAATATCCAGTTGCTTGGGTGACTTTTCGAGTTGCCCAATGAGAGCCTTCAGGTTTTCTGGATCGGCGTAGAACGACGTCAGCCGAATTTTACGAACGACCTTGGGCGAATATTTTTCGCGTACTTCTTCAAAGACAATAATGGCCCGTTTACCAATCAGTGACTTGATGAGGTGATACACGTTTTTAACATCGGCAAAGCGAGCGAGTTCGTCGTAGGTCAGCGATTGCTTGGCCTTGATTTCCTCCACAATTTCCTTCTCCCGGGCCGTCAGCAAATCGGGGTGTTCGAAATCCGGGTTGTACTGTACTTTCGACTGGCTGGAAATTTTCAATCCCGAAGGCAAAGCTACGTTCATCACTTCGCCAATGTGGCACATGTAGTACTCTGAAATCCAGCTGAACAATTCTAGTTGCCAGCGGGTGACCAGCGGCGTTTCGTCGAGTACTTCCAGAATATATTTGGCCTGATATTGTTTGGGCGGCTGCGTGTGCACCCGGGCAACCAGGGCGGTAACAATTTTCGTTTTACCAAACTGAACAATGACGCGGGCACCAATCTGAATTTGTCCGGCAAATTCGCGGGGAACGCGGTACGTAAATAAGCGGGGGACGGGAATCGGCAGAATGACGTCGGCGAACTGGGTGACTTCTTCCTGAAAATCGAGTTGATTCATACTACCAAGTTAAGACGAATGCCGGTGGAGGCATGCGGATTGCCGAATTTTAATTCCCGCTCCGCGAAAACCGCTTCGGCCATTCGTCGCATATCGTATCATTTCTACCTGAGAATGTGTAACTTTGTTCTTTTCCCAAGTACACTCCATGGCAAAACCATTTAATGTCGTCTACGAAGACAACCACCTGATTATCGTCAACAAAGCCGCCGGCGTGTTGGTGCAGGGGGATCAAACGGGTGACAAGACTCTTTCCGATTACGTTAAAGACTACATCAGCGTAAAATACAATAAACCCGGAGCCGTATTTCTGGGTACGGTACACCGTCTGGACCGCCCAGTGAGTGGTCTGGTCGTGTTTGCCCGTACCTCGAAAGGACTCGAGCGGATGAACGAACTCTTCCGTCGTCGGGACATTCAGAAAACCTACTGGGCAGTAGTGGGCAAACGCCCCGAGCAGAAAAGCGGTAAACTTACGCACTGGCTCGTGAAAGACGAAGCCCGAAACGTAGTAACGGCCTACGATTACGAACGACCCGGTTCTCAGAAAGCGGAGTTGACCTACAAGCTAATTGGCGAAATGAACCACCACTTTTTACTGGAAGTAAATCCGGTAACGGGTCGTCCGCATCAGATTCGCGTACAGTTGGCTTCCATGGGTTGCCCCATTCGCGGGGACCTGAAATACGGGTACCCCCGGCCGAACCCCGATGCCAGTATTAACCTGCACGCTCGCCGCCTGTACTTTATTCATCCCATCAAGAATGAACCGATTATCTGCAAAGCGGCCGTACCCCAAAATTCGTTCTGGGAAGAATTCCTGGAATTTGATGAAGAAGTAAACGAAGCTATTTTTCACGGATAACCAGTCAGTACCGCATCTACCCCTATGAATATTCTTGAAAAGATCGTTCTGCACAAAAGAAAAGAAATTTCCCAGGCCAAAGCCAACATTGCAGCCCGCGAACTGGAGTTGTTTCCCGCTTTTAGCCGTACCGGAAATTCGCTGAGCGGTCAGTTACGGAAAGAAAACTCCACGGGAATCATCGCCGAGTTTAAGCGTAAGTCACCCTCGAAAGGTACGATCAACGATCGGGTACAGGTAGAAGAAGTGACCCTGGCCTACGCTCAGGCCGGAGCCGCGGGATTATCGGTATTGACGGACGAAGAGTTTTTCGGCGGAGATGCCGACGATTTAAAGCTGGCCCGTAAATCAAACCCCCAAACACCGATCTTACGCAAGGATTTCATCGTGGATGAGTACCAGATTCTGGAAGCCAAAGCCTGGGGTGCCGACGTTATTCTGTTGATTGCCGCCTGCCTTAGTCCCGAAGAAATCAAGCACTTAGGGCAGTTTGCTCAATCCCTGAATCTGGAAGTACTACTGGAAGTACATGATCAAGAAGAACTCGAACGCAGCCTGAATCCGTATCTGAATCTGGTAGGCGTTAATAACCGGGATCTGAAAACGTTTCAGGTTTCAGTCGATACCTCGCTGCAACTGGTTGAACAAATCCCCAATGAGTTTGTTAAAGTGTCAGAAAGTGGCCTGAGCAGTGTGGAGACGATTCATCAGTTATACGCAGCCGGATACCGGGGCTTCTTGATTGGAGAAAACTTCATGAAAACGCCCGTTCCCGGAAATGCTCTCGCTGACTTGGTGGGAGGCTTGCAATACGTAACCTTATAGCGTACTTACAGTTTTTCCCCTTTGTTGAACCTATAAATCCGAGACACCTATGCGAATTAAAGTATGCGGAATGAAAGATGAGGAAAACCTTCGGGACGTACTCGAGTTACAACCGGATTACGTAGGGTTCATTTTTTACGAAAAGTCGCCCCGTTTTATGGGGGAGACGCTTGACGCCGAGGTGGTCAAAGATCTGCCGAAGTCCAGTCGAAAAGTGGGTGTATTTGTCAACGCCAGTATCGATCAGATTCTGCGTACGGTGAAAAAATACGGATTGGATTTTGTGCAGTTACACGGTGAGGAAACACCGGATTTTTGCCGGAGTCTTCAATTTAAAGGGATTAACATTATTAAAGCTTTTCGGGTAGATGAGACATTCAATTTTACACAACTGAATAATTATAAACCCGTTTGTGATTACTTTTTGTTTGATACGAAAGCGGCGGCTTACGGTGGCACCGGTCTTTCCTTCGACTGGCGTTTGCTAGAGCGATACGATAACGAAAAGCCTTTTTTCCTGTCGGGCGGTATTGGCCTGGAAGATGCCGAAACGATTCTGGAACTGAAAGAACGTAGTAACCTCCGGATTCACGCCGTTGATGTCAATAGCAAATTCGAGACGCAGCCCGGTATTAAAAATGTCGAAGCACTTCGGGCATTCATCGAACGACTGAAAGTGGAAGCGATTGAAGCCTAAGAGTGATTGAGTAAGTACTAGAAAAACCGCCTTTTCGTACGTTCGGGAAGGCGGTTTTTTGTGAAAAGTCAAAATGTTCCGTACAATTCATAGGTGAAATAATTATATTTAATGTCTTTTTAGCAGCTGCATTAGCTACCCATCGGCTATTATTACCCGGCTCTACCAATGAAAAAGAAAGTGGACTTATCTGAACAGGAGCAGAACGAGCTTTGGCTACGCTTTAAAACCGGGGATGCCGAGGCCTTAGGCGTGTTGGCTCGTTCGCACTTCAGGCTACTTTTTAACTATGGCCTTCAGTTTACAAAAGATCGGGAATTCATTAAAGATGGGATTCAGGATTTATTCTTAGAATTATGGAGCCGACGGGAAGGCCTCCGCGAATCACCTTTCGTAACGATTTATCTACTAAAAGCCCTTCGTAATAATTTACTGCGAAAACTTCGGCAGGATAAATGGCTCCTGGAGGCTGAATCCGTGGAAAGCCAGGATGTACCCGACTGGCTGACGCCCGAAAGTCAGACGATTCAGTGGGAGGTTTCCCAGGAAAATCAGGATCGACTTAAAGCAGCATTGGCTCAATTATCGCCGCGTCAGCAGGAAATTATTTTTCTACGCTTTTACGAAGGCTTAAGTGCAGAGGAAATCACGGAAGTTATGAAAATCAATCCGCAGTCGGTTTATAATCTGCTGCATTCAGCACTCAAACAACTAAAGACTTCCTGGATACCTGAGTCTAATCTTTTCTTTCTGGCCTTGTACCAGCTTTTGTCGGCGAATTGAAAGCTGCCAACTATGAGTTCTTCTTCCTAACAAACCGGGTTTTACCGAGGACCAATGGGCCATCCGTGAAGACTTTGCGGGCATTTCACTATTTTTTATAAAATTTTTACAAAAACATCAGTAGAACTAGGGGAGAAGGTACTGTTTCATACAGTAACGCCTCAACTATGGATTATTCTTCATACGGAGCAAACGCATTTGCCCAGGATTATTCCTTTCAGCAGTGGATACTGAAGAAGGCCCAGCCGGAAGAGCAAGCCTTCTGGGAAACGTATTATGCCACGCACCCCCAGCAGCAGGCGGCCATGACGCAAGCCCGTAACTGGATTCTTTCGTTGCACGAAGCGTATGAAGACGTGGCGGAAGAAGAGGTGGACGAAGAAATGAATCGATTAGTCGAAACCGCTCGACAGCGTACGCCGCGTCGCTTGATCAACTGGCCGCGTATAGTCTCCAGGGTAGCGGCGGTACTGGTGCTGGGTTTAGGGGTAGCAGGCTGGCTGTTTTATCAATCTGGACGAGAAGAAACGGCATCGCTGGTCAGTCAACGGTTCGAGGAGGTTCCCTTCTGGGAAAAGGAAAACACCGGATCACGGCCCTTATTGCTTTCGCTCGACGATGGGAGTACCGTACTTCTACAATCCCAGAGCCGGATTCGGGTACCCAAATCGTTTGATCCGGCCCGGCGGGAAGTCATACTGGAAGGAGAGGCCTTTTTTGAAGTCGCTAAAAACCCGAAGCAACCCTTTTTTGTATACGCTCAGGGACTGGTAGCCAAGGTGCTCGGTACGAGTTTCAACATCATTGCTCGGAACCGGAATGTAACAATAATTGTGAAAACAGGCCGCGTAGCCTTGTTCCCAGATAAAGAGAAGGAAGCCGCCCAGGCGAGTACGGAGCTAACTGGCCTAGTACTGACACCCAATCAGCAATTGACGTATCAATCCGATCAGTTGAAGTTTACGAATGTTCAAACGCCCGAGTATTTACCCTTGCCCATTCAGAAACTGAATTTTGATTTCAAGCGAACGCCCTTATCGCAGGTATTTGCCACCTTGGAAAAGGCCTACGGCGTCACCATTCGCTATGATAAAGAAACACTGGGTAACTGCCAACTGACGGCTTTGCTCGGGGATGAGCCGCTTTCAGAAAAAATGAATTTAATCTGCCGTACAGTAGAAGCTAGTTATACCCTAACCGATAGTCTGATTACCGTGAAAGGGCAGGGCTGTCGTTGAAGAAACCTTTCTGCTTAATCTCTAAACCTATATACGCTAAACCTCTTGCTT
The DNA here is from genome assembly GCF_002943425.1 of Siphonobacter curvatus. Lineage (NCBI taxonomy): Bacteria > Pseudomonadati > Bacteroidota > Cytophagia > Cytophagales > Cytophagaceae > Siphonobacter > Siphonobacter curvatus. Next base: position 23,850 of record NZ_PTRA01000007.1, on the reverse strand, counting down.
AATCTATGAAGTAGTGCTGCTTGCCTGACCAAAAAATCGGCGAATGCTGGAACATTCGCCGATGGTCTTTTCCCTTCATTTTTCGGTCGACCGGAACATCCGCTGGAACGGATGGAAGGGATTGTATTTGCTAATTCTGGAGAACCAACAAACCCGTTCAAATTTATGGTAAAACGTAGACATTCCTGTCGGATTCTGCTGAAAATCATGCGAATCGCTCTACCACAATTCATTCTGGCCACTGTCTTTGCTACGCTTTCACTGGCGAAAGACGGCCGTGCCCAGGAAGTACTTAATCAAAAGATTACCGTGCATGTTTCCAATCTTAACATGGAAAAAGCACTCGAAAAGATTGAACAGACGGCCGGTATACGGTTCATGTACAGTCCCCAGCTCATTCAGGCCAATCGACTTATTTCTTTGAATGCCAACGAAGAAGTTCTGCTAACGGTACTCGAACGATTGCTGCGTCCGAATAACCTCACCTACGAACTGATCGATCATCAGGTTATTCTCCGGCGGGTCAACACTACGGAAGAGCTGGTCGACGTAGCCCCGAAAGATCGGATCATCAGCGGTACCGTCGTTGATGAGAAAGGGCAGGCCATTCCCGGCGTAAACGTTCAGATCAAAGATCGGAACCGGGGTACGACGACCGATAGCAAAGGGAAGTATAAACTTTCCGTACCCGAATCGGGGGCCATTCTGGTGTTTTCATCCATCGGATACCAGGGGGGAGAAGTGGAAGTCGGTAGCCGGTCCGTTGTCGATTTTACGATCAAGGAAACGACGCAGGCCCTTACGGAAGTAGTGGTCATCGGTTACGGAACCCAGCAAAAGCGGGATTTGACCGGGGCCGTATCCCAGATCAAAGCAGCCCAGATTGAAAACGAAAATCCGAATACCGTACAGGACATGCTCCGGGGAAATGCGGCCGGTTTGAACGTAGGGTACGATGCTTCGGCGAAGGGTGGGGGTGATTTACAGGTACGCGGTCGGACTTCGCTCAATGCCAGTTCTTCGCCCTTGTTAGTCGTCGATGGCGTCATTTACTATGGGGCTTTGTCAGACATCAACCCCAATGATATTGAAACGCTGGATGTCCTGAAAGATGCCAGTTCGGCCGCCGTATTCGGAGCAAAAGCGGCCAGCGGCGTTATTCTGATAACGACCAAACGGGGCAAAAGTGAAAAACCAACCATCAGTGTAGACGGAAATGTGGGTATCAGTACGGTCGCTCGCAATCAGCCCGTATACGGGCCGGAAGGCTACGTACGCTGGCGGGAAGATGTGCTGAAAAGCCAGAACGTAACTGCCAAGCCGTACCAGTTTTCCAATCCGGATAACTTGCCTTCGGACGTGCCTTTACAGCAATGGCTGGGTTACGACGGGTCAACGGGTAACCCAACGGACGTCTGGCTGAACCGCCTGAAATTTCAACCGATTGAGATTGAAAACTACAAGGCCGGACGGTCGGTCAACTGGTACGATAAAGTGTTCCAGGCGGCCCGTCGGCAGGATTACAACGTCAGCATTTCCGGAAAGAAAAACGACATTTCGTACTACTATTCGTTGGGGTATCTCAACAACGAAGGGATCATCACTGGCGATAAGTTTTCGACCATTCGTTCCCGGTTCAATTTAGAGGGTAAAATCGCTTCCTTCCTTTCTGCTGGGATCAACGCCCAGTTCTCCGACCGGGATGAAAGTCAGGTAGCCGCCGACTGGACGCAGATTACCAAAGCCTCGCCCTACGGTTCCGAATACGATGCTCAGGGCAATTACCGCTGGAGTCCCCAGGACGATCCCGGCGGCGGTAGTCGCCACCCCTTTCTGTCCATGAAATACACCGATCGGCTTCGCAAATACAATACGCTGATCTCTACGCTATTTGCTAAGGTGACCTTGCCGCTGGGAATTACGTATCAGGTCAATTTCACGCCCCGGTTTGAGTGGTACCGGAACTTCAACCACGAATCGTCCAAACACCCCGAATGGGCCAACGTGGGCGGACGGGCTTCGCGGGAGCAGAACATGGTGTACAACTGGCAGGTTGATAACTTATTCAAGTGGAACAAAACGGTTGCCGACATCCACAACTTCGATGTGACGATGCTGATCAACGCGGAGAAATTTCAGAGCTGGAACAACAGCATCCGCAATAACGGTTTTGAACCCAGCGATAACCTGGGCTATCACCGCGTCGAGGCTGGTATCAATCCCATCGTGAGTAGTAATGATGAGTACAGTACCGCCGATGCCCTGATGGGACGACTGTTCTATTCACTCAAGCAAAAATACCTGCTGACCTTATCCGTACGCCGGGATGGCTATTCGGCGTTCGGGCAGGCCAATCCACGGGCCTGGTTTCCTTCGATTGCGGGGGGCTGGGTATTCAGCGATGAAAATTTCGCCAAAAGCTCCTGGCTCAATTACGGGAAGCTGCGACTGTCCTGGGGCATCAACGGGAACCGGGATATTGGTCGGTACGTCGCCCTTTCTGATCTGACGACGGGGAAATACCTCATGGTTCGCAACGACGGAACGGTGTATCAGGTATCCCAGCTCTACGTGAACCGGATGAACAACAAAAACCTGAAATGGGAAAAAACCACAGCCTATAACTTTGGTCTGGATTTCTCGCTCTTCAACGGCAAGCTGGATGGTTCGCTGGAAATGTACCGCATGTCTACTCAGGATTTGCTGGTGCAACGGACGCTGCCCGATATTCTGGGTTTTAGTTACGTCTGGGATAACCTGGGTGAAGTACAGAACAAAGGGATGGAAGTTAACCTGAACGGTCGGATTCTTCAGCAGCAGAATTTTTCCTGGCGGGCTAGTGTCAACTTCTCGCTTAACCGTAACAAAGTGGTGCATCTCTACGGCGATAAGATCAACGTAACGGACGCGAACGGCAACGTAACCGGGCAGCGGGAGGCCGATGATATTTCGAACCGCTGGTTTATTGGCCAAGCGCTGGACCGCGTCTGGGATCAGAAAGTGGTTGGCGTCTGGCAAACCTCCGAAGCCGAGGAGGCAGCCAAGTACGGCGTACGACCCGGTGATTTCAAAGTACAGGATGTCAACGGCGATTATAAATACACGGATGCCGACCGTCAGTTCCTGGGGTACACGGCACCGCGATTCCGCTGGACCTTACGTAATGAATTTACGCTGTTCAAAAACTTCGACATCTCTTTTATGATGTACTCGTACTGGGGACACGTGAGTTCGTTTAATATCGCCAAAAATCAGGGCTTAGCCGATCGAACGTCTTCGTACGTGTTTCCGTATTGGACCGCGGAGAACCCTACCAACGACTACGCCCGGCTGGCCTCCAGCAATGGAAGTGCCAACTTCAGCGTCTACCGCAAGAAGTCATTCGTTCGACTGGACAATATTTCCATGTCCTACAACCTCCCGAAAGCACTGATTCAGAAAGTGAATATGCAACGGGTACGGGCTTATTTCTCGGTTCGAAACGTAGGATTCTACGCTCCCCAGTGGAACTACTGGGATCCGGAAAACGGCTTACGGGATTCGGATAACAACGCCATCACCGGACCTACCCCACGAACCTATACGCTGGGATTAAATCTGACTCTGTAAAAGCCTCTAGACGAAACACGTATGAAAAAATATACCAATGGCGTACTGCTGGCGGCTTTACTAGCCCTGGGTAGTGGATGTGCCAAAGACTGGCTGACTCCCAAACCGCTCTCTTTTTACGCTCCTGAAAACACGTTCATCGATGCTAATGGCATGGAAGGAGCCCTGGTGGCTTGTCTTCGCAACATGCGGTATGAATGGTACGGCGACGGAGCCCCGATCATTACAGAAACCATATTTTCGGAAGTAGCCATCGAAGGAACGACCGATAAGTCAGGTCCGGCTCAGGACCTGAATTTGATGATTACGCCCGACGCGAACCTTAATTCGACGGACTACAATAAGATTGGCTGGTACTGGTATGAAGGATTTAAAGGTGTCAAGTACGCCAACGTAGTGATTTCGCGAATTGACGATGCCAAGTATGCCTCGGAAGCGGAACGCAACGCCGTACTCGGGAAGGCTTATTTCCACCGGGCCTACCGGTACTACAAACTGACCCAGCAATTTGGGGATGTTCCGTTAATCCTAAAAGAAATCACCGAACCCAAGCTGGATTTCTATTCGACCAAACGCGAGGTCATCTTACAGCAAATGAAAGAAGACCTGGAGTTTGCCGAGCAGTGGGTACCCGATAATGTGGATAAGGGCGAAGTAACGAAAGGGGCGGTCAGTCATTTGCTGACGAAAATAAATCTGGCTCTCGGCAAATTCGACGACGCCATCAAGTCGGCTAGTAACGTGATTGACGGGGGCGTGTACACGTTGATGAAAAACCGTTTTGGCGTGGACCGGAATAACGCCTCCCGCAACGTGATCTGGGATTTGCACCGTCCGGAAAATAAATCACTGGCCGAAAACCGCGAAGCCCTGATGCTGGTGATCGACCGCATCAATATGGATGGAAATTTCGAAGGCGGCATGCAGATTATGCGGCAAACCGTACCGCAGTGGTACAACACCATCAATACGCCCAGTGGTCGCAAAGGTACCAGTGACGCCGCCGACATTGAACTCGACCAGTCGACCATTTATGGTCGCGGCCTGGGTCGTTGCCGGGGAACTCGCTACAGTACCCAAAACATTTGGACGGACCCCAAGGACTTACGCCACGTGAAGGGTAACTGGATGACGATGGAAGATCTGGTGTACAACCATCCAGACCTGAAAAAAAACAACGATCCGTATTACGGAAAACCCCTGCAACTCTACAACGCCACCGGCGTACGCCTGAGTACGGACACGATTCGGAGTTGGTTTGGCTGGCCGCATTATAAGCTATACGTACCCGATCCGCAGAATAAACCCGCTCGTGGCGGTAACTCGGATTGGTACGTATTCCGCCTGGCCGAAACGTATCTGCTGCGAGCGGAAGCCTATTACTGGAAAGGGAATCTCGCTAGTGCCGCAATGGATTTGAATGCCGTGCGGACGCGGGCGGGAGCCAAGGAGATGGCTCCGGCGGACGTTAACATCGGTACCATTCTCGACGAGCGGGCCCGGGAGCTGTACTACGAAGAAGGTCGAAAAACAGAACTAACCCGGATCGCCTACCTCTTTGCCCTAACCGGAAAGGCGGCCTACAACGGGAAAACGTACAATCTGGAGAACTTTTCGGAGAACAATTTCTTCTATGACCGGATCATGGAGAAGAATGAGTTTTACAACAAAGGCGTCGTAACCAACCACGGCGATCGCTATACCATGAGCCCGTATCACGTGCTCTGGCCGATTCCCCGTAACGCCATTCGCTCCAATACGCAGGGACGAATCAATCAGAACAAAGGCTATTCGGGCTACGAAGAAAACGTTCCGGCGTTAACGAAGATTGAACAATAGCGGAAAGCAAATTAACGTGTAGTCTAAAAGTCGAGCCTGCGGTTCTTTTCTGAAAGGAAAGGGATCGCAGGCTCGACTTTTCAGTAATCGGCTGGATACTACGCAGGCCTGACTACCGATGAACCGCGAATGATCAATTCGGTCTTCAACGTTTCTGTCCGGGGGACGGTTTGCTCGCCCAGGCGAATGGTTTCCAGAAAGAGGCGGGCTGCCGTACGACCGATTTCACCTACGGGTTGGCTGACGGTTGTCAGGCCGGGTTCAATGATTGCTGAAATGGGATCATTACTAAAACCCACAACGGCCAGTTCTTCGGGAATTCGAACGCCTTTGGCTTTGGCAACCAGCATGACCTGAATGGCCGTCGGATCATTGACCGCAAAAATGGCATCTGGTGGGGTAGGCAAGTCCAGCAAATACGTAGCGTAAATACGAGCCTTTTCATCGGTAAGGTCATAGGTAATAATCAGCTCGGGATCGAGTTCAATACCGTACGAGGCCAGAGCATCCGTATAGCCTTTCTGCCGGAGCCGACTAATCAACAAACTACCCGGACCCGCGATATGAGCAATGCGTCGATAGCCTTGCTCCAGCAAATGGGTGACGGCCCGGTAGGCTCCTTCGTAATCATCTACGACAACCCGATGGGTTTCCAATTCCGGACAAATGCGATTAAAGAAAATCAGGGGCGTGCCTTTATTTTCGAGGGCTTTGAAATGGTCAATGTTGTTGGTTTCGCTCGTCATGGAGACAATCAACCCATCGACCCGACTAGCCATCAATGCTTTCACGTTGGCTACTTCCGTCTGATAGGATTCATTCGACTGACAGATCATCAGATTATATCCCGCCGCCTGTAACACTTCCTGCGTGCCAATAATGACTTCCGGAAAGAAGTAGTGATGAAATTCCGGAACAATCATGCCGACGGTATTCGTGCGGCTTTTCACCAGACCATACGCTAACAGGTTAGGCTGATAATCCAATTGCTGGGCCAGCTCTACCACGGCCTTCCGGGTACTGGGATGAATATCGCTCTGGTCTCGGAGTGCCCTAGATACCGTCGATTTAGAAATACCTAATTCACGAGCCATATCCACAATCGTTACCTGATGCTTTGAGCGAGGTTTGGGCGTATCGGCAAAGGAAAAATGACGCTGGCAGGATTTGCAGTAGTAGCGCTGTTTACCCCGCACCATACCGGCTTTGTTAATCGAATCGACTTGATGGCATTTCGGACAATGAATCATAGTAATAGCTAAAATTGTATTTTATTAATAAAGTCCTTTGGTGGTGCGTCTCTGTACCAACCTTCCAGATTGATTCACTAAAGCGTCTTCAAGATACTTATTTTTCTTAAATGTACCTATCGGGAACATTTTCGGGAACATTCCCGGTAGTTTTTAAGGCTTTTATTTAACTATTTATATTGTTTTTAGTATAAAACACAGTAGGTTCCAGCATTCAAGCTCTCGTACGGCTCAGCGCTATTCAAAAGCTTTCTCTTTGTTAAATTGTATTATTATAAGATATTAACCTCTGAATCTATGCAATTATTCTTACGTACCTGTTTCGTAATCCTGGGCTTGGCCTGGATGACTCCCGGAGTCGCCCAGGCCCAACAGCTCAGCCTTCGGGGTAAGGTTACCGCCGGCAATGAAGGTGGGATTCCCGGTGTCAGTGTAGCCATTAAAGGCACAACCCGGGGTACCAACACCAACGCAGAAGGGATGTATACCCTGAGTAATGTACCCGCGGAAGCAACGCTGGTTTTTTCTTCGGTGGGTTACGTTAGTCAGGAAATCACCGTGGGTGGAAAAACGGTCATCGATGTTGTCCTGCAAGCCGATGAAAAAGGCTTGGATGAAGTCGTGGTCGTCGGCTACGGCACCCAGCGAAAAGTTGAAACCACGGGCTCTATTGTTTCCGTCAAAGCCGCTGAAATCCTGCAAACACCGGTGGCGAACGTCGCCCAGGGCTTACAGGCTCGGGTAGCCGGGATGCAGGTGACGCAAAACTCGGCGGCCCCGGGTGGTAACATCAGCGTTCGGATTCGGGGTACGAATTCCATCAACGGATCTTCCGAGCCCCTATACGTCATCGACGGCATTCAGTTTTCCAACGGTGGTGATGCCAACAGTCTAAGTCCGCTTTCCCAGATCAACCCTAATGACATTGAGTCGGTGGAAGTACTGAAAGATGCTTCAGCCACGGCTATTTACGGAGCCCGGGCTGCCAATGGTGTGGTACTCATCACCACCAAACGCGGTAAAGCGGGTGTCTCGACGGTTACCTACGAAGGATATTACGGGGTGCAGGAAACCACCAAAAAGCTAGCGGCCTTGAATGCCAGTCAGTTTGCCCAACTGGAAAATGAAATATTTAAAACGAACGTATACGCCGATCCGGCGTCCCTCGGTGAAGGTACGAACTGGCAGAATCTGATTTTCCGTCAGGCTGCCATGCAGAATCATCAAATCTCGATTATGGGCGGTTCGGAAAAAACGCAGTTATCGCTTTCCGGTAACTACTTCAAGCAGGATGGTATCTTGATTAATTCGGATTTCACTCGCTACTCCTTCCGGTTGAACCTAGATCACCGGGTCAATAAAGTGCTCAAGGTAGGTACGAGCATCCTCGGGGTGTATTCGGTCAATAACCGGGTGCCGTCCGTAGGGGGAGGACTGGATGGAGCCTCGAGTTCCAACCTGCTAGCCGCAGCGATTGGGGCTCCGCCAACCTTGGTACCCTACCGGGAGGACGGAACCGTATATCCCTTCGGCGATCAGTTCAACCAGCGATACCGCGAAGTCGCTAATCCATTAGGACTGGCTTCCATCCTCAACCGCAACACAGAACGCCGGACCATTGCCAATATCTACGCGGATTTTAGTATTGCGAAAGGGTTAAGTTACCGGGCTTCCTTGAATGTGAATTTAATGAGTAGTCTGGGAGATGTGTACCGCCCCCGGTTCATCCAGAGTCAGGTTGAATTAGTGTCCGGTGGTGGAAGTGCCAGTAAAAATAATTCGAACTTCACGGGCTTGTTACACGAAAGCGTGTTGACGTATGTGACGAAAATTGGTGAAAACCACTCCCTGAAGTTTACGGGTTTATTTGCTACGCAAAAGGACGACAACAATTACAATAACATCTCCGCTTCCAAGTTTCCCAACGATGCTACGCTTAACGAAGCGGTGCAACTGGCTACGGATCGAACCGTAACCAGTGGTCGTAGCAAAAGTCGACTGGACTCCTACATGGGCCGGATCAATTATGGGTACAAAGACAAATATTTTCTGGATTTAACGGCCCGGGCGGATGGAGCCAGTAAGTTTGGTAATAACAACAAATACGGATTCTTTCCCGCGGTATCGGCGGGTTGGCGAATCATCGAAGAACCTTTCCTGAAAAGTGTATCCTGGCTTTCTGATTTAAAATTGCGGGGAAGTTACGGTATGACCGGAAATGCCGGGGCCATTGACCCGTACCAATCGCTTGCCCTGGTTAGCTCGGGCAGTAACTACATTTTTGATCACGTGCTGGCTACAGGTATCAATCCCACGGGCATTCCAAACCCCGATTTGAAGTGGGAGAAATCCACGCAACTTAACCTGGGTTTTGATTTGAGCGTATTGAACAACCGCTTGAGCTTTATTATGGATGTGTACCACAAGCGGACCAATGATCTACTGTTCGTCCAACAGTTGCCGCTTTCTTCGGGCTACACCACCATCACCGGAAATTTCGCTTCGCTGGAAAATAAGGGCATCGAACTGGCTATCAACGGACGCATTCTGGACGGGCCCGTTAAGTGGAATGTCTCTGCTAATACAACGGTCAATCGAAACAAATTACTTTCCCTGGGTGGCGGTATTCAGGAATACGTCGTCTCTAACTATACGGTCCTGCAAGTGGGTCGTTCGTTAGGCTTGTTTAAAACCTTCATTTTTGATGGCATTTACCAAAACGGAGAATCGCTTCCCAAGGGTAACGATATTCGTGTCGGAGGAACGAAAGTCAAGGATCTCAATGGCGATGGAGCGATTACGGATGAGGATCGAACCATTACCGGCGAAGCGAATCCAAAGTTTATCTACGGCTTTTCAACGGACGTACACTACAAAAATTTCGATTTGAGTGCCCTTTTCTCGGGTGTACAAGGAAATAAGGTGTATAACCTCATCCGCTATACGTTTGAAAATCCACTGGGCGGACGAAATCTGTTCGCCGAAACGGCCAATCACTGGACGCCTACCAATCCAAATAATGAATATCCGGGCGTATTGCAGGGGGGACGCCTGCCCATCAGCGACCGATTCATGGAAGATGGCTCCTTTCTGCGTTGCAAGAACATTACGCTCGGGTATAACCTGCCCAAAATCAAAGGCGTCGGCAATGCCCGTATTTACGTGAGCGGAAACAATCTATTCACCTTTACCAACTACAGTGGCTACGATCCCGAAGTAAACAGCTTCGGCAATTCAAACACGCAGATTGGTATTGATAACATGGTCTATCCAACGGCCAAATCCTTTTTGGGTGGTATTCAGGTAACCTTTTGATCGCTAGACCTCTATGAGAAAAATATTTATTCCACTGATCGCCCTGCTAATGGCCGGATGTCAGCTAGAAGAAACCCCTTATTCCTCCATTTTTACGGATAACTTTTATAAAACGGCCGAAGATGCCGAAGCCGCCATTACCGCGGTATATGGAACCTTGGGTGCTTTATATGGTGGACCTGCACCCCTGATTGCCAGTGACTTTAGTGCGGATCAGGTATACGCCCGTCCCGTGGTGGGTCGTGATACGTATACGTTGTTCTCATACGACAAACAATATTCGGCGGCTAAAAGCTTTGACCGAACCAATGAATCGCCGTTGCAAATCTGGCGGGCCTACAGTGGGATCGAAAAAGCCAACTGGGTACTCGATCGGGTGCCCGCCATTACGATGAATACGCAACGCCGGGAGGAAATTCTGGGAGAAGCCTATTACTTGCGGGCCTTCTATCACTGGATGCTGACTAAAAACTTTGGCGATATCATTGTAAAGACGAAGGCCAGTACGAATTTGACCGAAGCCTATCAGGCAAAAAGCACCCGAGCCGAAGTATACCAGCAAATCTATAAAGACCTAGATGAGGCGGTCAAACGTCTGCCTTCCTATTCCGCTTCGCTCGTGAAGGGACGAGCCTCCAAAGAAACGGCTCTGGCTCTGTACGCGAAAGCGGCCCTGTACAACGAAGACTGGGCTACGTCTTTGGCCAAAGCCCAGGAAGTAATCAATGGAGGCAAACACATACTGTTAACGAATGTACTGGATGTATACGATGTGACGAAAGAGGATCAGGCTCGCGTAGAAAATATGTGGGCCTTTGAAAGCGAGAGTTTTCAGCCGGGGCAGACCTCTCAGATCGGATCATTGTACGGTCCGGCCAACAGTAATGGAAAAGAGTACGGACGCGTCTCGTACGGTTCCGCCTTCGCTTATCAGTCCTTCTATACTTCGTTCAACCCGAAAGACAAGCGTCGCCAGTTGCTGGATACTACCTACATTGCCAACAACGGAAACATCGTGCCGCAACGCAGCATTACGCCCGTGACGACGCAGGGGGTACTGGTGAAAAAATACCGTGACCCCAATTCCAACGGAAACGTATACGCGGTGAATATTCCCATTTTCCGCTACGCCGATGTCATTCTAATTGCGGCGGAAGCGGAAGCCCGGCAGAATGGAGCCACCGCCGTCGCGTACAGTTACCTCAATCAAATTCGGAAACGGGCCGGACTCGAGGATGTACCAGCGGGTCTGAGTAAGGACGCTTTTATAGAAGCCATCCTGCAGGAACGGGCCTGGGAATTCTTTGCCGAGGGCGATCGCTGGTACGACCTGACCCGCACCAATACCTTTATGTCGGTGGTTACTAAAGCCGTCAATAACGTCTATCCTACCCGAAACCCTCAGGCCCGGAATCGGTATTTCCCCATTCCGCAGGACGAAATCAACGCGAATCCGCAATTGGTGCAGAATCCGGATTGGCAATAAAGAACGATAGGGTTGAACAGGTGGTTGGCCATCTATTCAACCGAAATCAGGAACAACGAACGCATGAAATATCTAATGGCTTTGGTTTGCTGGGTGATGACGAGTTGGCTAAGCAGTCAGGCTCAGCAATCGCTTTCCTTGAAAAATGAGCAGTTGGAATTGGTGTGGCAACGGAAACAGGGGGGGTGGCAGTTAACGCGTCTAGCCGTCAAGAAAGGGAAAAACTGGGAAGCTTTGGCTAATCCTTCGGGAGAAGGCACCTTACTTTTTGCCCCTGAAAAGCCGAATCCTGGGGCCGCCCGAAGCTTTCAGTTGAGTACCGGTGGTACGTTTCCGGAGCCGAGTTATCATTACCAAAAGGAGCAGTGGAAGGAAAGTATCAACGCTGTGTCGCTGAATACAGCTGGGCAGGCTGAACATTTCCGGTTTAGCAAAGGACAGCAAATCAATCCCCGGCAGGTACGGCTTGAAGCGGAAACCCCGCAGGCTACCATTATCACGGATTGGCAATTGGATGATCGTTTCCCAACGGATGTGCAGGTGCATCAAACCCTGAAAGCGAAACAAAAAGGATATTATTCATTAGCCAGTCCTACGCTGGCTACCGTAAGCGAATCGCAACTAGCCTGGGCGACGGTGCCGGGGTACTTCCAGGGAAAAGCCATTCAAAAGGATTTCGTTAAAGCGTATGCCTATGGAATGGGCGTGCCCGAACTGCCCGTGGTGTATCGCGAGCGTTGTGCGAGTACTTTGTGTCCGCTGGTATCTACGAAAAACGGCGTAACGCTTTCCATCATTCCCGACCCCGGTCTGGGCCGCGACCCCTGGGCAAAAGATCACAGTACGCAAACGGATTGGCTACTCGGACTCTCGCACAAAAACCGCCGGTCGGAATTAAGCCCTACGCTGTATTACCCCGTGTTAGGGGAAACAAACTCAGGCTTAGCTTCGGGCGAAACGATTCAGTACGGCTTTCGCTACAGTCTGATGCCGGGCGATTGGTTCAAGGCCATTAATCATGCCGTCTACGATATTTATCAGTTTAAGGAAAGTCTGGCGTTGCGGCAGAGTACCCAGGCCCTGAGTAATCGGGTGGAGAACATGCACCACTACCTGACCGATCCGGTGACGTCCCTGTGGAGGGTTGAATCCTACAAAGGATTACAAATCGGGGCTCAGTCGTATCTGGGAGGTGTAGTAGGTTCGAATAAGGATGCGATGAAAAACGCCGATTACGGAGCGATGTGGTATCTCTCTACGGCCACGGCTGATCCGAAACTGATCCAAAAGGTATTGCCGTATGCCCTGAATTTCAAATTGGCCCAGCAAACGGATACGGGTTTTTTCAAGGGAGCCGTCGAAGGGCAGTACTACCTGGCTCAATCAAAGAAATTCGTAGAAGAATGGGGGGAAGTCGTCGAACCCATTGCCGTAACGTATTATACGATGCTGGACATTGGTAATCTGTTACTCTTCGAACCTACGAATACTGAGCTGAAAGAAAAACTAAAAGCTGGAGCCGAGTTTCTGCTGCGTACCCAAAAACCAAATGGCAGTTGGGCCGTCGCCTACGATCATCATACGGATCAGGAATTGTTTAAAGACATTCCCGACGTTCGGCCTACGTTTTACGGCTTACTGGTCGCGTACCGAATCCTGCGGGAGCCAAGGTATCTGGCGGCTGCTCAGAAAGGAGCCGACTGGTTGATCAAAGAATCGATTGAAACGGGTTCGTTTCTTGGTGTTTGCGGCGATGCCCGGTACGCCCCGGACTTTGCTACGGGTCAATCTGCTCAGGCCTTACTGGATTTATACGAGCTGACCAAAGCCGAGCAATACAAGCAGGCTGCTCTGACGGCCGCGAAAATCTACACCAGTTCCATTTATACGCATCCCATTCCAAACCGTACGGTGAAGGAAGTGAATGGCGTGAAACGGGAAGATTGGGAGATTGCCCAGTCTGGACTCAGCTTTGAACACGGCGGTATTTTTGGTTCAGCCGTGCGGCACGGACCCATCCAGTTATGCAGTCACGCGGGCATGTTCATTCGCCTCTACCAGTTAACCAACGAACCTTTGTTTGCCGATATGGCCCGAGCCGGAGCCCTGGGTCGCGATGCGTTTGTGGATGCGAAAACCAGCGTCGCTTCGTACTACTGGAACGCAATGAATAAAGGAGCCGGCCCGTATCCGCACCACGCCTGGTGGCAAGTAGGCTGGATCACGGATTATCTGATGGCCGAAGCCGAATTACGTACGCAAGGGAAGGTTCACTTTCCCCGTGGTTTCGTCACGCCAAAAGTAGGGCCGCACCAGACCTACGGGTTCGAACCGGGCATGATTTACGGTGATAAGGCCCGTGTATTCATTCGCGAAGGTGTGGTAAAACCGAGCAGTCCGGTGATTGATTACATTTTGGCCAAATCCGAATCGGCGAATCGACTCTACGTCATCCTGCTCAATAATCGTCAGCAAGCCACCACCTTCAACCTCAACCTATCGACTGAATCCATGCCGGCGGGTACCCGAGCGAAAACGCTGCGGAGTTTAACTACTGGTAAAGCGGCGGGTACGGCCTACGAACTACCGGGTTTTGGCGTGGAGGTACTAGCCATTGATCTGCCATGAAAACGATCCTACTCTTGCTGACGATGAGCTTGGGATACGTACTCCCGGCGGTTGCACAGACCAAAGCCCTCTTTGTCGTAGCGGGACAAAGCAACGCCGTCGGGCAAGGCAACGCCGAACAATCCGTCCGGGTAACAGGAGCCCTGGAGTACCGCTACCAAAGCGACTCATTGGTAGCCCTTCGGGATCCCGTGGGTGAGAACGCTCTGGAATTTCAGGCGGCCAATACGGGCAGTGCCTGGCCCGCTTTCGCTCAGCGGTACCAGGAATTAACGGGCCAGCAAGTCATCCTCGTAGCCGCCGCACGCGGGGGCAGTTCGGCTCATCAGAAAGCCGAGTTGAATGAACTGGGTACCTGGGCTGCCGAGGGTCATAAGCCCTTACTGGCTAACGCTCTGGAGAAGATCCATCGGGCGGAAGCAAAAGTGGGGACTCCCATCCAGGGCATCATCTGGATCCAGGGCGAACGCGATGCCAATGCAATTTTCGATCAGCAGTTAACGGCGGAAGCCTACGAAGGGGCTCTGGAAGGGTTGATCGGACGGTTTCGAAACGGCTTAGGGGCCGTAGTCCCTTTTTACCTCGTGTTGACGGGCAATCAGCAGGGCCGCGAACCCATCGGGAACACCGCCGTTCGGCAGGCCCAGCGAAACGTGGCCCGGCGATTGACTCAGGTCTTCGTCGTATACGAACAGGCCGAGCATTTTGCAAAGAAACACTGGATGAAGGACTTTGTGCATTACAACCAGCAAGCCCTGAATGATATTGGGAAAACCGTTGCCGAACGCATCGTAACCCTGAACAACTGAACCCCTGGTCTTGTACCTGGCAATCTCAAGAACCAATGAACTCTGTCATTGATACCACCGTCATTTTTGTTTTTTCTGCCTTTGTACTGGCCATCGGTCTGCTCTTTGCCCGGACGGGTCGTAACCTGAAATCGTTCTTTGCCGGTGGCGAAGCCGTACCCTGGTTCATTGGGGGGCTATCGCTGTTCATGTCTTTTTTCTCGGCGGGTACGTTCGTAGCCTGGGGTTCGATTGCCTACAAACACGGTTGGGTAGCGATCACGATTCAGTGGACGATGTGCATCGGAGCTCTGGTGACAGGTTTATTTCTGGCTCCTCGTTGGAAAGCTACCGGCAATCTAACGGCTGCTGAGTTCATCCGGGAACGACTGGGGGAGCGGGTACAGAAAACCTACATCGGCATTTTTACGCTCGTATCGCTTTTTATTAAAGGCTCCGTACTCTATCCCGTAGCCAAATTAGTAAGCGTATCTCTGGGATTCCCCCTGGTGGAATGCACCATTGTACTGGGCATTTTCATGATTGCCTATACGGCGGTAGGGGGACTCTGGGCGGTCATGGTTACCGATATTCTTCAGTTTGTCATTCTGACGGCGGCCGTATTTATTCTCTTACCCTTGTCGCTGGAGAAAGCGGGCGGCTTCGATACATTCACCCAAAAGGTACCCGACGATTTTTTTAATTTCCTGCACGGCGAGTACACCTTTGGTTTTGTGATGGCTTTCGTGTTTTATCACATTGCCTACATCGGGGGAAATTGGACGTTTGTGCAGCGGTATACCAGTGTCGATTCGCCTAAATCGGCCCGGAAAGTTGCCTTTCTATTTGCGGCTTTGTATCTGGTCAGTCCCATGATCTGGATGTTGCCACCCATGATCTACCAGTCGATTAATCCTACACTTTCGGGCTTGGATACGGAGAACGCCTATCTGATGATTTGCAAACTCGTATTGCCACCGGGACTGCTGGGATTGATGCTGACGGGCATGTACTTCTCTACGTCCGCCAGTGCCAATACGACGCTTAATGTCGTCTCCGCCGTATTCACCAACGACATTTACAAGGGCTTTATCAATCCACAGGCTTCCGACGAGAAGCTTATTCGCGTGGCCCGGCTTTCGTCCTGGGGTTTCGGCATCGGAATGATTATCATTGCCTTGCTGGTTCCCGCGGCGGGAGGAATTGTCGAAGTAGTATTGAGTATATCTGCCATTTCGGGCGGCCCCTTACTGGCTCCGCCGCTTTGGGCCCTGTTTTCCAAACGCATCAATGGGAAGACGACGTTCTGGATTACCATCATCGGATTGCTTGTCAATCTGTACTTCAAGGTATTGTCGCCGACGCTCTTTTCTTACAAACTTTCCCGTGGGGCTGAAACCATCATCGGCATTGGTCTGCCGCTATTGCTATTACTGACGTACGAACTCTACGCCCGTTCGAAAGGATGGATTGCGGAGGAATACGAGGGGTATCTACGTACCCGATCCGCCAAAAAAGCCGAAGCTCAGGCCGAGGAAGAGTCCTACGAAATCAAAAAACAAAATCAGTTTGGTCTCCAGGTCATTGCCGGATCACTCGTTTTTGTGGCCCTGATGCTAGGCATACTTAGCTTGCTGACACCTTCCGGAGCGGGCATTACGGCAGGTATTGCGGTGGTCGTCTTACTCGGAGCACTCATTCCCTGGCAAGCTTCGCGGAAAATTACTTTCTCAGCCACGGAAGCGGAACTGCCTGCCAAAGTCCACTAACCGCCTCTTGACCTCTTACCTTCTTTTCGAATGAAATCATTCCTTTTCTTTCTTTTCGTATCCTTCTCGGTATCCGCCCAGTACACCATCCGCGAGTCGAATGCGATTCCCTTGCACGGCAAATGGCTGTTTGCCATGGACCCCCGCCAGGTAGGCGTGCAGAAGGGCTGGTATACCCTGGCTTCCAACGCACAAGGACGCAACTGGGATCAGGTTACGGTACCGCACTGCTTTTCGGCCGACCCCCGGTATCAATTCTTCACGGGCTTGGTCTGGTACAAAAAGAGTTTTCCCTGGCAGGTACAGACGGGCAAGCGGGTGATTTTGCATTTTGATGCGGCTTACTACGCAACAACGCTCTGGCTGAATGACCAGAAAGTCGGTACGCACGAGGGAGGATATACGCCCTTTTCCTTCGACATTACAGATTTTCTAAAAAATGGAGAAAACCTGCTAGCCCTATCCATTACTAATGATACCTGGCAAGAAGGGTCCATTCCCGGCTCGAAAGATGGCGATTCGCCCAACGATCCTTTTATGGGCTGGATGAACTACGGCGGTCTGATTCGTCCGGTGTACCTGACCATTGAACCCGAAGTTTACCTGCAGAACCTCAAGGTAGAGGCCACGCCCGATCTGGTTAAAGGTACGGCTACATTGAAAGTGAAAGCCTTTATTCGGAATGCTTCGCAGCAGGCTAATGCTCCCAAACTTTCCTTCACACTCCAACAGAAGCACCGTACCATCCCGGTATCCTGGAAAATGTTAAGTACCTCCATCGCCGGGAGTCAAAGCGGTGTACTGGAGGCAGAAACCAGTCTCAAAGCGGCAGATGTCAAACGCTGGGATCTGGATGATCCGAATCTGTATCAGTTGCGAGTGGCTATTGCGGGCGATACGCTGAAAACAAGCTTTGGCATACGGAAAGTGGAAGTGAAAGGAACGCAACTGCTACTCAATGGTCAACCTTTGAAACTAGCCGGAGCCAACCGCGTTGTGGACTACCCAGGCTTAGGCTCGCTCGAACCAGACTGGCTCATTGAAAAAGACTTTCGCCTGATGAAAGAAGCCGGTATGGAATTCCAGCGGCTGACGCACTATACGCCCAGCGAACGATTCTACGAACTGGCCGATCAATACGGTATGCTCATCATCGCCGAAGCGGGCAATTGGCAACTCACGCCCAAGCAAATGGATAGTGATACCATTCGGAACAAATTCAAACAGCAGTTTACTGAAATGATGCAACGGGACTGGAATCACCCCAGCATCATCGCCTACAGCGTTGGAAATGAGTATTTGTCAGAGCAGCCCGCCGGTCAACGCTGGACGAAAGATCTGATTGCCTGGAGTCGCGAACTGGATCCCACGCGACTCTACACCTTCGCCAGTATGCGACTCAATATCCTGCCGAAAAGAGCCGAAGACGAAGCTTCTCAATACTGCGATTTTGTTTCGACCAACACCTACGGCAACCACGCCCGAGCCCTGGATCACATTCATTCGCTGTATCCCGACAAACCTGTATTGATCAGTGAGTGGGGCGTTCGGGCCGATGCCAGTGGTGGTGAAGCGGGACAGGCCAAACATATTTCAGAGGTAGCCGAGCTGATCCGTAAACGGCCGTACGTAGTTGGAGCGTCGTGGTGGACGTACAACGATTACCAGAGTCGTTACGTGGGTACCGCTCCGAACGGGTACCGCCCCTGGGGACTGGTAGGCCCCGACCGTACGCCCCGACCCGCGTATGCCGTGTACCGCAGCGAAATGGCACCCCTTACCCTCGAAAAAGTACGCTGGCAACCCGGCGGGCAGGGGGTACATGAGCTAATCATCAAAGTAACGGCTCGGGGCGATTTCCCAGCCTATACGCTTCGCAACTACCAGATCAAGACATCCGATCAAACCATACCGATTCCGGAATTAAAGCCCGGAGCCTCTGTCGAGGTTCGCGTTCCCGTCGTCGGCTTTGACCGAATGCTGACGCTGGACGTATGGAAACCGACGGGCATCCCCATTTTGACCGAAACCATCCACTTAACCGAAACGAAGTAGGAACTGTCAGCTCTGGCAAGGAGCCAGCGAACTACGGCGTACTGTCAACCCTAACTAGAAAAGAGTATATGATCCGATCTGACGTAAGTGAGAAAAGAAATCCCGCCACCGTTTCACTAAACGCCGATTTAGTAGTAGTCGGAGGTGGGTTATCCGGAACCTGTTGTGCAATTACGGCGGCTCGGGCGGGTATTCGCGTCATCCTGGTAACCGACCGACCAGTACTGGGTGGAAATGCGTCCAGTGAAGTACGACTCTGGGTATTAGGGGCTACTTCCCACATGGGCAATAACAACCGCTGGGCCAGGGAAGGGGGTGTGCTGGATGAATTGCTGGTGGAAAATATGTACCGCAATCCGGAGGGGAATCCACTGATTTTTGATACCGTTATTCTGGAGAAAGTCGTACAGGAGCCTAACATTACCCTCTTGCTCAACACGGCTGTACATGATCTGGAGAAGTCTGACCCGGATACTATTTCGAAAGTATTTGCTTTCTGTAGTCAAAATTCCACCAGTTACGAATTGTCCGCACCGCTATTCTGTGATGCTTCGGGCGATGGAATTGTAGGCTTTCTAGCGGGTGCTGCCTTTCGAATGGGGGCCGAATCCAGCGACGAGTTTGGCGAGAAGTTCGCCCCAAGTCAGGAATACGGCGAGTTGCTGGGTCATTCCATGTATTTCTATTCCAAGGATACGGGGAAACCGGTTCGGTTTGTTCCTCCGAGTTATGCGATTGACGTCACGAAAGAAGTGCCTCGATTCCGCCGCTTCACCGCCAAGGAGCAAGGTTGTCAGCTCTGGTGGCTGGAGTACGGCGGTCGGCTGGATACCGTTCACGATACGGAAAAAATCAAGTGGGAATTGTGGAAAGTCGTGTACGGCGTCTGGGATTACATCAAAAACTCCGGCCAGTTTCCCGAAGCGGAAACCATGACCCTGGAATGGGTCGGTACCATTCCCGGTAAACGCGAAAGCCGCCGCTTTGAGGGAGATTACATGCTCATTCAGCAGGATATTGTCGAGCAGCGAAGTCATTATGACGACGTAGCTTATGGTGGCTGGAGCATCGATTTACATCCCGCGGACGGGGTTTTTAGTGAAAAACCGGGTTGTAATCAATGGCATAGCAAAGGACTTTACGGGATTCCTTACCGCAGTTATTATTCCCGAAATATTAAGAATCTTTTCCTGGCGGGACGAATCATTTCCGCCAGTCACGTCGCCTTTGGTTCGGCTCGGGTCATGGCCACGAGTGCGTACGGCGGACAGGCTGTTGGTATGGCGGCCGTGTTGTGTACGCAGCAGGGCCTGCTTCCTCGGGATTTTTCTTCGCCCGAAAAAATTACTCAACTCCAGCAGGCGTTGCAAAAACGGGGGCAGCACATTCCTGGCTTACAACTCCACGATCCCCTGGATCTGGTACAGGAAGCCCAGCTTACGGCTAGCTCGGAACTGGTACTTACGGAGCTGACCGAAGATACTGAGCCCCGACCCATGGTGTATTCCGTAGCTCAACTATTGCCGGTAGCGGCGGGTCGTTTCCCTGCCCTGATTGTGCATCCCTACGCGGCGGAAGCTACGACCCTGGAAGTGGAATTACGCCTGAGCAGTCGTCCAGAAAATCATACGCCCGATGTAGTAGTAGCTACTCAGTCCTTGGCCCTGCAACCGGGACGAAACTGCATGAAGCTGGAATTTGATGTAACGATTAACGAACCGACCTACGCTTTTCTGGTTTTCCGTAAAAACGAACAGGTAGCGTTTCGGTATTCAAATACCCGGATCACGGGTGTACTTTCCGTCTTCAATCTGGTAAATGCTGCCGTATCGAATTACGGAAAACAGGAACCTACGGAAGACATTGGCGTCGATGCCTTTGAATTCTGGTGCCCCCAGCGGCGTCCGGAAGGTTTGAATTTGGCCTTGAAGCTAGAGGAAGGACTCAACGCTTTTGGGGTGGAAAATCTGCGAAATGGCTTGCAACGTCCTACGAGTCATCCCAATGCTTACGTAGCCGATCTGACAGACCCAAAGCCGGGAGTAACGCTACGCTGGAATGAAAAACAACGCATTCGTAGGATAGAATTGGCGTTCGATGCGGATTTTGATCACCCGATGGAAAACGTACTCATGACGCATCCCGAAAGCATTATGCCTTTTTGCGTACAGCGATTCCAGATTCTGGATGAAAACGGGAACGTCCTAGCCCAGGAACAGGCCAACCATCAGACCTTACGCACGATTACTTTCGACAAATCCATCACAGCTCGTCAACTTACGATTCAATTGGAGCATCCATCGGCTACGGTACCCGCCGCGTTAATGGAAGTTCGGGTCTACAAGGAAGAAGGCGTTTAAAATTATAGGGCAAGTAATAGGGTAGAAAACAAAAAACTTTTAAGTTTGCCTTATCAAAGTATTTCAAACGAAACATGAACAATTCATTCGCAAAAGCATGGTGGTGGCAGCTGAGAAATCTCGGTTGAGCAGCCTTCTTTTGCGTACATGGACTAGTCCTTATATACACGCCCGCTGTTCAGCCGAACAGCGGGTTTTTTATTAGCCAATGCATTCGAATCGTATGAAAATTGCAGACCAGGTTACCAGTGCTTTTCAGGTGAACGAGCGAGGATATTACGGACCTTATGGTGGAGCCTTCATTCCTGAAATGTTGTACCCGAACGTGGAAGAGTTACGGGAGAACTATTTAACGATCATGGCCGATCCTTCGTTTCAGGCCGAATTCGAATACCTGTTACGGGATTACGTCGGTCGCCCAACGCCCTTGTACTTGGCCGAGCGTCTTTCGGAGGTGTACAACACGAAAATCTATCTCAAGCGGGAAGACCTTTGTCATACCGGTGCTCACAAAGTCAACAATACCATCGGTCAGATTTTGCTGGCGAAACGTTTGGGTAAAAACAAAATCGTAGCCGAAACCGGAGCTGGTCAGCACGGCGTAGCAACGGCAACGGTGTGTGCTCTGATGGGCATCGAATGTATTGTATACATGGGCGAGATCGACATCGAACGGCAAGCTCCCAACGTAGCCCGGATGAAAATGCTGGGTGCGGAAGTACGACCCGCCACGAGCGGTTCGCGCACCCTGAAAGATGCCACCAACGAAGCCATGCGTCACTGGATTAATAACCCCGTCGATACGCATTATATAATAGGTAGTGTCGTAGGTCCGCACCCGTACCCGGATATGGTAGCCCGCTTTCAGTCGGTCATCTCGGAAGAGATACGCAACCAACTCGCTGAAAAAACGGGTTCTGAGTTACCCGATTACGTGATTGCCTGCGTTGGCGGCGGTTCCAATGCGGCGGGAGCTTTCTATCACTTTCTGAACGATGCATCGGTAAAACTGGTAGCGGCGGAGGCAGCGGGTATGGGTGTGGAATCGGGGCATTCGGCAGCGACTACCTTTCTAGGAAAACCCGGCGTGTTACACGGAAGTCGCAGTATCCTCATGCAAACAGAAGATGGCCAGGTCGTAGAACCTTTCTCGATTTCGGCGGGTCTGGATTATCCCGGAATCGGTCCCATGCACGCCAACTTGGCCACGAGCGGTCGCGGCATTTTCAAGGCCATTACCGATGAAGAAGCCCTGGCTTCCGGCTTTCAACTGGCTAAACTGGAAGGAATTATTCCGGCTTTGGAATCAGCCCACGCTCTGGCTTGTTTAAAAACTCTGAATGCTTCGCCCGATGAAGTAGTCGTAGTGAATCTGTCCGGTCGCGGTGACAAGGATTTAGCTACCTATATGAAATACCTGTAAGCCCCAACCATCAAACCGAAGCAATCGATGAATCGCATTACTCAGCTTTTTCAGCAGCAATCGCAAAAGTTGCTCAATGTATATTTTACGGCGGGTTATCCCCAACTTAACGATACCCGTACCATTTTAAAGAATCTGCAGGAAGCGGGGGCCGATCTAGTAGAAATCGGAATGCCGTACTCGGATCCGGTAGCGGATGGAGAAACCATTCAGGCTTCCAATCAACGGGCTCTGGAAAATGGCATGTCGCTGAAAGTATTATTTAGTCAACTGGAAGGCATGCGGGACGAGATCCACGTGCCTGTCTTATTGATGGGCTATATCAATCCCGTACTGCAGTTCGGCGTGGAGGCCTTTTGCCAGAAGTGTCAGGAGGTAGGTGTAGATGGGCTAATCCTACCCGATATTCCGGCGGATGTCTATGAAGAAGAATTCAAACCTACGTTTGAAAAATACGGTCTGCTCAACATCTTCCTGATTACGCCGCAAACCACCGAGAAACGAATCCTGTATATCGATGAGGTATCGCAGGGCTTTATTTATATGGTATCGTCGGCCAGTATCACCGGAGCTAAGACGGGCATCAGTGCCGAACAGGAAGCCTACTTCGACCGCATTGCCAACCTGAACCTGAAGAATCCGCGTCTGATCGGATTCGGTATCTCCGATAATCAGTCTTTCGAGCAGGCTAGCAAAAATGCAAATGGAGCTATTATCGGAAGTGCCTTTATCAAAGCCATTAGTCAAGGCAGCGATTTACCCAGTACCATTCAAACATTCGTACAGGGAATCAAAGGTCCTGTTACTATTATATAGATAGAGCATACTATATATATAGATAGAAGGGATCTAGTAAACGAGCTTAAGGTACCGAAACGATTTATAGGACCTGAGTAACCTGACTTAGAAGCGAGATTACGATTATAGAACTTGAAAGGAGCGACTGTTCATCAAACAGTCGCTCCTTTCGTAAGGGCCCAAACCGTAGAAACTAGCTACCCGTAAGGAATGTTTTGACGAAGATGCTGAGGTAAAAGGGGCCGTGGATGTGGATTTTTTGAATCACATCGCAACTTTTTTTGGACTTAAAACACTGATAATCAGCGATTGGTTTGATGGGCTATTAATTATTTTGATTTCACACTTGACAAGGGCGGTTTTTGAGTGATATCTTTGCACTCCCAAACGACGGGAAAGGCACTTGGAAGTGAGTGTAAATACTTGAGGCAAAGGCAGTTAAGTAGCGGATGAGGCGATGGGAAGTTAAGAAAAGGAAGAAAATAAATTTTCACTTTTTTCTTGACAAGCGGCGAGTAAATGACTTACCT
>NZ_PTRA01000004.1:300000-391412 GCF_002943425.1 Siphonobacter curvatus | reverse complement strand
CTTCGCTTTGAAGTGCAGGACACGGGCATTGGCATTCCCGAGGAGTCGTTAAAGCAGATTTTTGAGGAGTACTCCCAGGCTTCACTTGACACGACCCGCAAGTTCAAGGGCACGGGGCTGGGCTTGGCCATTGTGCATTTGCTGCTGAGTCTGCACCAGAGTCAGATTTTTGTGGAAAGTCAGCAGGATCAGGGCTCCCGCTTTTACTTTGACATTGCCTTTCCGAAGGCCGTTTAATCGTATTTGGAAAACGATACTACCATTAATAACCCGGAAGCTTTCGGGTTATTTTTTTATTCCTTAAACGGTTAAATGTCTTTACGCGTACTAATCTTTTCCCATCAAAATCGCATACGTAGTCGTAGAGGTAGTGGAAGCCATGTGAACTTCTTCTATTTTTGAAAACTTGCTTCCAAAGGGAAGAAGCCTATACCATTTACTCGACCATTATTTTATGTCACGGCTGCTTATTGTTCTGCTGTTATGCCTAGCAAACATCGGTTTTAGTCAGGTTCGGCTCAACCGTTTATTCTCCGATCACGTCGTACTTCAACGCCAAAAGCCGATCCCGGTCTGGGGCTGGGCCCAACCCAAAGAAACGGTTAAAGTGACGCTGGCTGGACAAACGCAATCCGTACGGGCGGCGGCTGACGGAAGCTGGAAAGTTCTTTTTAAGCCCCTGCAGGCGGGCGGGCCGCATACGCTGAGTGCCCAGGCCAAATCAGGACGGATCGCGGTCAACGATGTACTGATTGGTGAAGTATGGCTGTGTTCGGGCCAGTCGAATATCGAATGGCCCGTGGCCCAATCCAATCGGTTTGCTGAGGAAAAGATAAACGCTGATTTTCCGCAGATTCGTCATTTCAAGGTTGAACACGAAGTTAGCCTAGAGCCAAAAACGGATCTTACGCAGGGGGAATGGCAAGTTAGCTCTCCCGAAACGGTGGGCGGTTTTACGGCCATTGGCTTTTTCTTTGCCCGTGAGTTATACCAAAAGCTGAAAGTCCCCATTGGTCTGGTTCACTCGTCCTGGGGTGGCTCTCAAATTGAAGGCTGGATCAGCAAAGAAGGCATGGCGGGGAATCCAGAATTTCAGGCTTACGCCCAGCGGTTGCCCAAAACCTGGGAAGAAGCCGATGCCCAACACGATCAGAAGCTAAGAAAACAATTGTTCAAGCGGGAAGGCGTACAACCCAGTCGGGCCGATGAGGAAGCCTATCTCAAGCCTGGTTACGATTTCTCGTCCTGGCATAGTACCGATAATCCCATTGGTCAGTGGGACTGGAAGGGGATCTGGGCGTTTCGGGGGCAGGGCTATATGGCCCGCGTGATTGAGCTGCCTGCCGAGGCCCGTACGCAGGAAACAACGCTGGTGCTTGCGGAAAACGATAGTCCGAACGACATGTATATTAACGGTACACTGGTCTCGAAAGGCGTGTTGAAGGGCGTACGTTCCATCAAAATTCCGGCGGGTACCTGGCAGGAAGGAGCGAACCGCCTCGTTATCAAATTTGGTAATCTGGTCCACCTGCCCTGGTTCGGGCTCGGATTGGAAGGCTCAACCAGCGATTTGTATGTTCAGGTAGGAAATCAGAAAATCAGCCTGTACGACCAATGGAAACTGATGCCTTCGTTTGCCGAACCGCATACCTACGTTCATTTGAGTAACAATGTGGCGACGAGTTTATACAATGCCATGATTGCTCCGCTGGTACCTTTCGGAATGCGGGGAACGCTCTGGTATCAGGGTGAAACCAATGCGGGGCGGGCCTATCAGTATCGGGAAGCTTTTCCTTTGCTGATCACAGACTGGCGGAAAAAATGGCAGGATGAGTTCTCCTTCTATTTCGTCCAGCTTTCCAGTTATGGAGCCGAGCAAAACAGCAATCAGGGTAGTAACTGGGCTGAACTGCGGGAAGCCCAGACGATGACGCTACGGCTGCCGAAAACGGGAATGGCCGTCACGACCGATGTGGGGAATCCCAAAGATATTCACCCAACCAATAAACAGGATGTAGGTCACCGTCTGGCATCAGAGGCTCTGGTGCAGGACTTTAACCAGCCAGCCAACCCCCGTTCGCCGCTGTTTACCAACGTTCAAATGAACGGCAACCAGGCGGTTATTTCCTTCAAATACGCGGATTCAGGTTTAGAGATCCGGGACAAATACGGGTATTTAAAAGGATTTGAAGTGGCCGGCGACGATCACGTATTCTATTACGCCAAAGCCGAAATAAAAGGCAACACGGTGGTCGTCAGCCACCCCAAAGGACAGAAAATCGCGTCGGTTCGCTACGGCTGGGCGGATTCACCGGTGGATGCCAATCTGTATGGTGCAGACGGTTTCCCAGTAAGCCCCTTCCGAACGGATGACTGGCCGGGGGGGACCGTGAAAGCGAAGTTTGAATGAATGGGGGGCGGATTTTAATCCGTTCCGATTCTTAAAGTTGGGTTTTAACCCAATCCAATGCTTAAGCAAAAATCCCGGTCGTTTTATACGACCGGGATTTTTGCTTGATAAAGAGATCCTATGCAATACCTACTTCAAACCATACAACTGATTAAACAGCAGTTTGAAGGTACCCTGAGCCTGAGCCCGGAAGGTAATTTCAGGACCGAAAGCATACAGCGTTCCTTTGCCCACTGGAGCTTCAAAGGCCGTTACGCCGCCCTGAAGGTAGGACTGTCCCCAAGCCCAGCCACTGCGGAGCGGCTTGTTAGAAGCAAACCAGGCGAGTGGTTTTACCGTACCCTTGGCAATAGCATCCGGAGCCAAATTAAATACAGGACTTGAATCAAAGTAGACATCCGAGAGGTTCGACATACCCCAGGTCGCCTGTTGGGTCGAATCCAGATTTACCTGAAGAATACTGCCGGGAATGAAGTATTTCTCGTTCGGTAGGGAACGCTCGGTTCCGCTGGCCGTCATTTCCACCAGTGCATTTTTTACGGGTAAATCCAGGTGATACGCCAAATTGGTACTCGTACCAATCGTAACCACTTTACCACCATTTTCCAGGAATTTCTTGAGTTGCGGAATCGATTTCTCGGGCGTGATCCGACCCAGCGTCGAGCGGTATTCCGCCGGAATCTCGTCGGCTTTGGGTTCCCGCATCATGTAGCCACCGTATTCGCCAGCACCTGACGTCCGTACGGCCGGAATCGCCCGCGTCACGAAGATGATCACGTCATATTTCTTGTTCAGATCACCGCCGTCAATTTCCTGAGCGAAGAGTAACTTCATGGGGAAATGGTACTGCTCCATCATCCAGCGTACCCAGCCCGAAGGCATCGATCCACCGTAGGTATCCCATAAAGCAATTCGCATGGGGGACACTTTCACCAGCGAACCCGTCGGCTTCTTGCTAACCCCCGCTACGTCAAGTCCCAGGTCTTTTACCGACTTGTCCAGCAACTGCTTGGCTTTGGCTGAAGCCGGAACAAAGAAGGTACCCGCTTCTTTACCCGAAATACCCTGTGGCAAACGATACACGTCAACCCCGGCCTGTAACAAATCATTAACGGCGATGAATGAATAGTTCTCCTTCGCACTCAGGGTATAACCCGCCGCCGCCGAAGCTGCCAGCTTACCTGGAGCTTTAACTAACTCACCGTAGGGCAGAGCTTTAAAAGGACCGTCGAATCCATCCAGAATCCGATCAAATTTAATACCCATCTGGAAGGCCAATGTCCAACCCGCTGCATCGTAGGGACGGATCGGAGGGCCACCGGGATACTGGAAATCATTGGGGTGGTCTTGTGGTTCAAACATATCCAGCACGTGCGGACGGAACGACTGAGCCGTCTTCACAATGTATGAACCCGCTGGGTATTTCTTACCCGCAACTGTAAAGTCAGCCGTAGCCTGATGAATCTGAATACCCGTGCGAATCAGAGCATTGACAAACGTTGTAGCGTTTGAAAACCCTTCCTGATCGGCGGGGATAATAAAGCCACGGGGATCGCGAAGCGTTGGGTTTTTGAAAACGTTATCGTAATACTTCATCGGTACGCCGCCTTCCGAACGACCTTCGGAACGACCACCTTCTTTTTTCTGATCGGCCTGATACGCCTGCGTCAGGGCATCTACGCGTTTGGGCAACAGCGACCAGTAGTCCTTACTACCCCGATCGATGGAGTTTTTGCCCATTTTGTAAATGTTGTACAAAAGCTCATCGGCGTGTCGCGAAGCGTAATCCAGTACGGCATAGTTCAACGAAACCGAATAATCAATGGATTGCTTGAAGTGCCATTTTTGCGGCGTAACGGGCAGAGGCGTATTCCCATTCGGAATCAGACGATTGGGTACCAACGGGACTTCCGCTGGTGTTGGGTTACCGATCATTTCCGTCAGCAGACCAATCATGTTGTGGAAGTGCGTCGTTGTCCGCAGACCGCCGTTGTACCAGGTCGAAAACACCGATCCGCCGAGACGCGTAAATCCGGGTTTATCTTCCACGTTCAGCCGGTTAATCATCGAAGCTCCTACGGCGTCGATCCCCGTAATCATCAGCGGATCAAAAACGTAGTTGAAGGGATCACGGTACGGAGGCCCCGCCACGACCGCACCCGCCGGGGCCGTCTGGTGGTGGTTGTACATGATTTGCGGAATCCATTCCACGAACAACTGCCGACCAATGTTCTGCGATTCTTTCATGTTTTGAATGAAGAAATCGCGGTTGTTATCGTGACCTACGTACTTCTGATATAGCCGGGGCAAGCCGCTTTGCGAGCGTTTCTCGGGCATTTTTTCCCGCATATACCAATTGCCCACCAGTTCATGGCCGTCGGGATTGGCGTGCGTGAGGAGGATCACGGTTTTATCCAGAATCCGCATCGTTTCGGGATCTTTCCGATTGACGAGGTTCCAGGCCGTTTCGATGAGTTGCATCGTACCCACGGTTTCCGTTGAGTGAAGTCCGCCATCAATCCAGACCACGGCTTTTCCTTCGTTCGCCAACGCATGAGCCTGCTCTTCGCTGAGACCTTCGGCCCGGGCCATCTTCGTAGAGATTTCCTTATACCGATCCAGTTTTTTCAGGTTTTCCGGCGACGAAACGATCAGCATATACTGATGCCGACCTTCTTCAGTCATTCCAATGTCGACGAGTTTAACCCGATCCGAGGCGGCTAGTTTTTTGAAGTACGCTTCGGTTTGCGTGTAGTTCGACAGGTGGTAGTCATCGCCAATCGTGAAGCCGAAATGCTCTTTGGGCGAAGGAATGGTTTGTGCCTGAGCGAGCGTGACCGCCAGTAAAAATGCACTACCCAGTAAAAATTTACGGATCATAGATGAAAAGGAATGTTGGGAAAAAAGCAATGGGAAAGGAATTCGTCAGCAAACCGTACAAAAGTTCGTTTTTTTACTATTCGCCAAAGAAAGATTGGTTAGAATCCCGTTTTGCCCAAGACAAGATAGGGCTTCAGTAGCGTTAGGCAAGCGAAATACGCCAAACCGCTTTATTGTATCTACTAAATCCCGGTTTTGAGGGGTTGTATCCGGACTTTGAAAAGCAATGATCCGTACCCGCGAACGGATACGGATCGTCCCGGAAGAATCATACGGGCAATGGATTCAGTTGTGGTGATTTTCGCTGGTGCCAGTACGGATACACGGGATATCGATCACTGGCAGCATCGAGTTTCTTGACTTGCTCCGGGGACAAATTCCAACCCACAGACGCCAGGTTTTGCTGGAGTTGTTCGGGCGTACGGGCTCCGATGACGATGTTACAAACGGTGGGTCGCTGTAAGAGCCAGTTTAGAGCAACCTGAGCGACCGATTTTTCGGTTTCAGCGGCTACCTCGTCGAGTACATCGAGCAGATTATATAGAAAATCATCGGGAATGGTTGGTCCTTCACCACCGCCCTGAGCAAGGCGGCTATCGGCGGGGAGGGGATTATCCCGGCGGTACTTACCACCCAGTCGCCCGGCGGATAGCGGACTCCAGACGATGGTGCCAATCTTCTGATCGATACCCAGCGGCATGAGTTCCCACTCAAATTCCCGACTGATCAGGGAATAATGGGCCTGATGAGCCACGTATTTCGACCAGCCGTAGCGTTCCGAAACGGAGAGCGATTTCATTAAATGCCAACCCGAAAAATTGGAACAGGCAATGTACCGAACCTTCCCACTTTCAACGAGATCATTCAACGCGTGCAGCGTTTCCTCTACTGGCGTATGGGCGTCAAAGCCGTGCATGTGGTAAATATCGATATAATCAGTACGCAGCCGACGCAGACTGTCTTCGCAGGCCTTGACTAGATGATACCGCGAGGAGCCGAAGTCGTTCGGGCCATCGCCCATTTTGAACGTGGCTTTCGTAGAAATCAGTGCCTGATGCCGAATACCCGACAAGGCCTGTCCTAGAATTTCCTCGGACATGCCCCGGGAGTAAACGTTAGCCGTATCAAAGAGGGTGACTCCTGCGTCGAGGCAAAGGTTTACCATCCGACTGGCTTCTTCCAGTTGGGTATTACCCCAGGCCTTGAAAAACTCAGTTCCGCCGCCAAACGTAGCCGTACCAAAACTCAGGACGGGGATTTTAAAACCAGTGTTTCCTAAGGTTCTGTATTCCATACAGGTTTTGAATAAGAGGTAGAAAAAAGGACCAGCCCTGACCTTCAAGGTTGAAAGAAAGGGCTGGTAAAGCTGAGAAAATTATCGTACAATGGAATTGTTAAGGGCTTTCAAAGCGGATTTTACTAACAAAAGTCACGGGATACGTTACTCAACGGGAGTAGTTGAGTAATAGCTGCAACGTTTGCCGGAGGTCTTCGTTTTTATCCTTAAATAGATTAAAAAACTGTTCTTCAAAGGCTTCTACGCTCTGAATCGCCTTTTCCAGGGTATCTTTTCCTTTGGGTGTCAGTTCCAGGGCTTTGGCCCGCGTATCCGTCGTATGTTCGGTACGGGATATGAATCCCTTTTTTTCTAACGTTCGAACCACTGTTGAGGTAGTCATCGGATCGATTCGGGTGTGTTCGGAGAGATCAACCTGCGTAACCTGCTCTTTAAACTGATTATTCCAGTAGACGCTGGCCAGTAAAGAGAACTGGCAATGGGTAAGTCCGAAAGGATCCAGGTGGTTTTTCAACTCCCGCTGCCAAAGATTACTGACTTTCCAGAGTAAAAAGCCATTGCTATCTTCAGACATACTGAAGGTATTGATACTCACATGGGTTTCATTTTCCATACGAAGAAAGAATACTAACTGTATACAAATTTGAGATACGTCTACGAGTCGTTCAGACGGAGCCGTAAACGCTGAAAAAGAAAGAGTACGGGAGGACGATTCAAGAATCTTCGTTATGCTACCAGATTCAAGACCGGAAGCCTGCTCCTTCAGAAACGGGCTCGATACAGAAAACTCGCCCAACGTCGCGGAGGGAATGACTCCGGGTTAGGTACTCATGAAGTAGTTTCATAGGATTAGATAAAGAGGTCATTTTAAGACCCGGTTTCAGGCAGCGAACCCTTAGTTGCTACGGAGAGGTCTTAACGAACAAATATCCTTAATGTTAATGGAATAAAGGAAGTGGGGAAGAATGGGAATAACCGTTTTTTAATCCCGTTTTTAGATTTCGATAATTTAGTCTTTCTCTGGGTGGCATAAAACTTTCACCAGAAGGATGCTTTACACGCGTTGTATCACCCACTAATCTGTTTGTATCCATGCTTAAACTAGGCTACCACTGCTCTCACGAACAATTCAAACCCAGTGAACTATTAACGTTTGCTCAACGGGCTGAACAGGCTGGCTTTACTGCCGCTCTGTCTTCTGATCACTTTCATCCCTGGACGACCCGTCAGGGGCAAAGCGGTTTTGCCTGGTCCTGGCTCGGAGCGGCCATGCAGGCTACTTCGCTTAGCTACGGCATAGTGAATGCTCCCGGTCAGCGGTACCACCCGGCCATCATTGCTCAGGCGGCGGCTACGCTGGCGGAGATGTTTCCCGAACGATTCTGGATTTCGGTGGGCTCCGGTCAGGCTCTGAATGAACTCATTACCGGTGACGGCTGGCCCATGAAAGCCGAACGAAATGCCCGTCTGAAAGAATGCGTTGATATTATGCGGGCTTTGTGGGCGGGTGAAACCGTAACGCACAAAGGCTTGGTGACGGTGGAAGAGGCAAAGCTATACAGTCGACCGAAAGTAAACCCGCTCATTTTCGGAGCGGCGATTACGCCGCAAACGGCCCAGTGGATCGGCGGCTGGGCCGATGGGCTGATTACGGTTTCCCAGCCGAAGGCCCAGCTTCAAAAAGTGGTTGATGCGTTCCGGCGGGGTGGGGGTGAAGGCAAGCCCATGCATTTGAAAATTCAGATTTCTTATGCTCGTACGCAACAGGAAGCCAAACAATTGGCCTACGAACAATGGCGAAGTAACGTATTACCCAATACGGTACTTACCGAAATCCGGAATCCTGAACAGTTCGATGCCTTGGGCGATCAGGTGAACCCGGCGGTAGTGGAAGAAATGATTAATATTTCGGCGGATATTCAGCAGCATATCGCCTGGCTGGAAGAGTACCGGTCGCTGGGATTTGAACAACTACTCATTCATAATGTCAACCGCGAACAGGAACTTTTCATCGATACGTTTGGAGAAAAGATAATCCCGCAAGTTCAGGGGTAGTTTCCAGTTTCCAAAGGTATAAACTCGTAAAGGCACCGGGACAGATTGTCCGTAGCCAATGCTACGGACTTTTTTAATTAATAGGCTTTGCCTACTGGGCTGGACGCACCCCCGCATTGCATACGGGGCTATGGCTATTGAACCCCTTTGGGATTGGCGGGTTTGCCAGGGGTAGCTACAACTGGCAAAGTAATGAGAATGGGGTTACATCGTACAAACAAACATTCATTAGTCCATAGCAACCCATTGAAAATCGAAGCCTGCTTAGTATTGGAAGGAATGTACTTGGTTTAAGGAAAACGTATTACCTGTGAACTTTACCGATTCTCGTTAGTCCACCTACTAGCTTACTGCGTATGAAAGTAGCAGCAAAAGCCAGAGTCTGAGCGGTGATCCGTTCGAAGAAGACGAACCGAAGTGCCTTTTTAATTTAGAGATAGTGAAACAATTTTTCCGAAAAGCTCTTTATCGGTATACAACAAGCTCCTAAATCCTCGAAGCCCGTACGATGCCCACACAAACGGATATACTCATTGCTGGCGGGGGCCTGGCCGGACTCACGGCGGGGTTGCATCTGGCTCGGCAGGGGTTTGGGGTGGTTGTGCTTGAAAAGCAGCCGTACCCGCAACATAAGGTGTGCGGAGAATACATTTCCAACGAGGTGCGTCCGTATCTGACTTCGCTGGGAATTGAAGTGGATACGTTGAACCCGGCCCGAATTTCGAAATTTTTACTGACTACGCTGGAAGGAAAGTCCTTACGCAGTGCTCTGCCGTTGGGTGGTTTCGGCGTTAGTCGTTATCGGCTGGACGCCTATCTGTATCAGCAGGCTCGTAAGGCGGGGGTACAAATCGAACAGGCTCACGTACAGCGGATTGACTTTGACGGAAATCGCTTTACCGTCACTACTTCAGAAGACTATCTGTATGAAGCTCCGGTCGTTATTGCGGCGTACGGAAAACGCTCCCGGCTGGATTCGCAAACACCCCTTTCGCCCTGGATGGCCGTGAAGGCTCATTACCGGGTTCCCTTTCCGGATGATCTGGTATCCCTGCATACCTTCCGGGGCGGTTATTGCGGTATATCGCAGGTGGAAGACGAAGTAGTGAATGCTTGTTATCTGGTACAGGCGGAAGTCTTTAAGCCTTATAAAAATCCGGAAACGTTTCAGCAACAGGTGCTTTCGCAAAACCCCTTTCTTCGGGATTTCTTTGAACGAGCCGAGCCGCTTTTTGATAAACCATTAGCAATTAGCCAAATATCATTTGCGTCTAAACCAGCCGTCGAGAATCACGTCTTACGCTGTGGCGATACGGCTGGCCTCATTCATCCCTTGTGTGGAAATGGAATGGCCATGGCGATCCACAGTGCCAAACTGGCGGCGGAAGCCATTACGGCCTTTTTCCATCACGCCGACCGATCGAAGCTCGAAGCGGAGTATACCCGTCAATGGAACCAGAATTTTAGAAACCGACTCACGGCCGGACGTCTTGTACAGTCCCTGTTACAGCGACCCGTACTGACTTCGCTGGTGATGAAATCCGCTCCGCTTTTCGCTGGACTGCTTCCTGCTATCGTCCGGCAAACGCACGGCAAACCCTTTTCGTATGCCCCTGAATACTCGTAATCGCAGCCGTGAACCCGAAGTGATGGATGATTTTTCGCTGGAAGGTGAAGAATTGCGGGATACCCTGGACGAAATCGCTGCCATCAATCGCTGGCTGGGTGGCAACGCGGTTACGCTGAACGGTGTCAAACAGCTACTTCGGGAGGTAGATCCTCAGCAAACAGTGACCATCCTGGATATAGGTTGTGGCAATGGCGATATGTGCCGGGCCGTAGCCGACTGGGGTCGAAAAACGGGCCAGTCTCTACAAATCATCGGGGTGGATGCCAATGCTTTTACCATCGATCACGCTCAGCAGTGTTCGTTGGATTATTCCGAAATTTCCTATGAAGTACTGGATGTGTTTAGCTCTGATTTCCAAGCTCTGAATTATGATGTGGTGTTAGCCACGCTGACCCTCCATCATTTCAGTGACACTGAAATTCGGTATCTGTTGAACCTGTTTAACGCTCAGGCCCGAATCGGTGTAGTAGTGAATGACCTGCATCGCAGTACCTGGGCTTACCGCCTGTTTGAACTCGTCTGCTGGGCGTTCCGACTGCATCCCATGACCCGACAGGACGGACTTATTTCCATCCTGCGGGGCTTTAAAAAATCAGAACTCGAAGCCTTTTCCAAACAGGTTTGCTTTGCTTCGGTTCGTATCACCTGGAAGTGGGCGTTCCGCTACCAATGGATTTTGAAAAACGTATGCCTGTAACCATTACCACGGTAGCCAAAGCCTCCCCGCCGCATTCCAGGGCTACTAAAGAGATTATGCCTTTTCTGGAAACCTGGCTGGCTGGTCAGGAACCTCGTTTTCAGCGAAAAGTCGTAAAAATTTTCGAAAACGCGGCGGTCGATCAGCGGTACTCCATCATGGACCCGGAAGAGGTATTTACCCGTACGTCTTTTGAAGAGAAAAATCTGATTTATCGGCGGGAAGTCGTCAAGCTGGGTGAAACCGTTGTCAGTCAGGCACTGGCTCAGGCGGGTTGGCAGGCAACCGATCTGGACTTTCTCATTACGGTGAGCTGCACGGGCATGATGATTCCGTCGGTAGATGCTTTTTTGATCAATAGCCTTCAGATGCGGCAGGATATTGTACGCCTGCCCGTCACCGAAATGGGTTGTGTGGCGGGGGTATCCGGACTGATTTACGCAAAGAATTTCCTGAAAGCTAATCCTGGCAAACGGGCGGCAGTACTGGCTATCGAAGCTCCAACGGCAACCTTCCAGCTCGATGATTTTTCGATGGCAAACATCGTCAGTGCGGCCATTTTCGGCGACGGTGCGGCCTGCGTACTCGTGTCTTCGCACCCTGACGACACAGGCCCCGAAATCATCGATGAAGAGATGTATCACTTCTACGATGCCATCGACATCATGGGCTTTGACCTGACCAATTCCGGCCTGCAGATGGTACTCGATAAAGCGGTACCCGAAACCATTGCTGCTCATTTCTCGGCCATTGTCGAGCCTTTTCTGGCTAAAAACGGGCTGACGCTCGGTGACGTTTCACACCTGATTTTTCACCCCGGTGGTAAGAAAATCGTGGAGACGGTAGAAGAGCTATTCAGTGCCTGGAATAAAAACCTGGATGATACGAAAGAGGTGTTGCGTCAATTCGGTAATATGTCGAGTGCCACGGTTCTTTACGTGCTCGAACGGTTCCTGCAAAAACAGCCCGAAAAAGGCTCCATTGGGCTGATGCTAAGTTTTGGTCCCGGTTTTACAGCCCAGCGGGTCCTGCTTCGCTGGTAAATTGAAACAATTGATTCATGAAATCCGAGGAAATTCTGGCCCTGCTGCCGTACCAGACGCCTTTTTTATTCGTAGATGCCTTGCAACACGTGGACGAAAACGGCGTGGAAGGGACCTACACGTTCCCGGCTGATTCGTATTTTTATAAGGGTCACTTCAAGGATTTACCCGTGACGCCCGGCGTCATTCTGACCGAAGTGATGGCTCAGATTGGGGTGGTATGCCTGGGTATTTTTTTAGTAGCCTCGGTACAGGGCATTCAAATGGCTCTGTCATCCGTTCAGATTGACTTTTTCATACCCGTGTATCCCGGAGAAACCGTAACCGTTCGTTCAAAGAAAGACTATTTTCGTTTTCATAAATTAAAGTGTCAGGTACAACTGTTCAACAGTGGGGGCGAGTTAGTAGCCCGGGGCAGCATTGCGGGCATGATTAAACCAGAGGCTTATGCGTAAACGCGTCATTATTACGGGTTTGGGGGTCGCTGCTCCCAATGGCGTAGGGATCCCGGCTTTTACGCAGGCCTTGCAGGCGGGGGAGAGCGGCGTCCGCTTTCAACCCCAGCTAGCTGAGTTGAAATTCTCCTGTCAGATCGGCGGTATACCGCCCGTCACCGAGGAACAGAAACAACAGTACTTCAGCGAATTGCAGTTAAAACAGCTCAATAGTAGCGGCATTCTCTACGGTGTCATGGCCGGCGTTGAAGCCTGGCGAAAGGCTGGTTTGCCCGAACAACCGACTGAACCGGACTGGGACAGCGGCATTGTCTTTGGTACGGGGATGTTGGGCGTAGACAAATTTCGGGAAGCCATTTATAAAGTAGATGAAGGGCAGGTACGGCGACTGGGCAGTTCGGTCGTGACGCAAACCATGGCCAGCGGCATCAGTGCCTATTTGGGTGGTATGCTGGGTTGCGGGAATCAGACGACAACCAATTCTTCCGCCTGTGCCACGGGCACGGAAGCCATTCTCTGGGCCTACGACCGCATTGCCAGCGGTCAGGCCCAGCGGATGCTGGCGGGCAGTTGCAACGATCACGGACCCTACATCTGGGGCGGGTTTGACGCCATGCGGGTGATGACTTATCAGCACAATGACTCACCCGAACGCGGCTCCCGACCGCTGAGTGCTACGGCCAGCGGTTTTGTACCCGGCAGTGGAGCGGGTGCTTTAGTACTCGAATCGCTGGAAAGTGCCCTGGCCCGGAATGCGGCGATTTACGGTGAAGTACTCGGCGGCCATGTCAATGCCGGTGGGCAGCGGGGCGGTGGTTCTATGACGGCTCCCAATCCCACGGCCGTACGCCGCTGCATTGAACAGGCATTGGCTCACGCAGGGGTATCTCCGGAAGCCGTGGATTTGATCGATGGCCACTTAACGGCGACAACGAAAGATTCCGCCGAAATTCTGGCCTGGACGCAGGCCTTAGGGCGAGGCGGGGCGGATTTTCCGTACATCAATTCCCTGAAAGGCATGATCGGCCATTGCCTGAGTGCTGCCGGAGCCATTGAAAGTGTAGCGGCGGTGCTCGAACTGAGTGAAGGCTTTATCTATCCGTCCCGGAACAGCGAAGACCTACATCCCGACATTACCGCCTTGATTGATTCCGAAAAAATTCCTCAGCAATCTATTTCAAAAGCTATTCAGGTGATTGCTAAAGCTAATTTTGGCTTTGGTGATGTAAACGCCTGTGTCCTATTCAAAAAATACGTATGAACGAAGCCCAATTGATCGAAAGTCTGAAAGAGATTATTAAACCTTACGTACAGGACGAAGAAGCCTTTGCTCAGCTTTCCCCGGAGTCAAATTTTATTAAAGACCTGAAAATCAATTCGGCTAATCTGGTGGATATTGTGCTGGACGTGGAAGAAGCCTATCAAATTGAAATCGACAACGAATCCATGGAACGCATGCAAACCGTCGGAGCTGCTATGGATATTATCCGGGAAAAAGTCAGTGATTGATCTGGTCGATCTGGCTCAGGCCCGGCGGGACAGTAACTGGCAACGCCGGGGCTTTCTCGATAAGGTTTTTCTGCCGGATGAGCAGCAACGCATTCGTACGGCCTCCGATCCCGACCGCATGGTCTGGACGCTCTGGAGTATGAAGGAAAGTGTGTACAAGCAGCATCCCACCGCTGGGCGTGCCTTCGTGCCTTTGCTGATTCACTGTTTTGAACTGGATAGGGATAGCGGACTGGGACGGGTGAGCTACCAGCAGAGCTGCCTGTACACCCAAACCCAGTATACTCAGCGATACATCCTGACCCTGGCTAGTACGGCCCCGGTATTCGACCGGGCCCGGGTACTTGGCTTGGCCGAATCCTCGTACGCATCTCAGCACGCGGCTCTGCGGCAGGCCATTCGATCGGAAGCGGCCTTGCGTTACGGCGATGGTGCACTCGTCAAGGATGCCGATGGGGCGCCCTACTGGCAACAGACCACAACGGGACTAAACATTCCCCTCGGTATATCTCACCACGGCCATTACGGGGCGTTTGTACTGCCCACTGTCTAACCTTTCATCCCAAAGCGTTCTTCCCCCAAAACAATCCCCTAGTACCAACGTTAGAGCAAGCATACCAGTTTGCGAAACGATGGAAGCTACCCTACACTTACGCGTCAACGGACAGTCGCATCGCCTCACCGTTGACCCGGCTACTCCTTTATTGTACGTCTTACGCAATCACTTACAGCTCAACGGTCCCAAGTACGGTTGCGGGCTTCAGCAATGCGGAGCTTGTATGGTGCTCCTGGATGGGAAAGCTCAACCAAGTTGCCTGATTGCCGTCGAGACGGTACAGAAACAGGAAATCACAACCCTGGAAGGAATCGCTCAGGGCACGCAACTCCATCCGGTCCAGCAGGCTTTCATTGACGAACAGGCCGCCCAGTGCGGGTACTGCCTCAATGGCATGATCCTGTCGGCGGTATCCCTGCTCAACGAAAATCCCAAACCCGACGAAGCCGCGATTCGGGAAGGACTCGAGCGCGTACTCTGCCGTTGCGGCACGCAAAGCCGTATCCTGCGGGCCGTTAAACGAGCCAGTCACTAAGCCTATGCATACGTCACGAAGAGATTTTCTGAAAACGATGGGTACGCTGACGATTGGGTTCACGCTACCGTCCTGGGTACCCGAAGCGGATGAACTGCCGGGCAGCCTGCAACGAGATCCCCGCATTCGGGCCTGGCTGGAGATACTGGAGAATGGTCAGATTCGCGTTTTTACCGGGAAAATGGAACTCGGACAGGGGATTCGCACCGCCGTGGCCCAGGTAGCTGCCGAAGAGCTGAATCTGCCGCTGAGTCAGGTAGAAGTAGTAATGGCCGATACCGACCGTACGCCCGATGAAAGTTACAC
Organism: Siphonobacter curvatus; assembly: GCF_002943425.1. Lineage (NCBI taxonomy): Bacteria > Pseudomonadati > Bacteroidota > Cytophagia > Cytophagales > Cytophagaceae > Siphonobacter > Siphonobacter curvatus. Next base: position 376,039 of record NZ_PTRA01000004.1, on the reverse strand, counting down.
GGCTGGCAGTGCATCCATCGAAAACAGTGCCATGGCCGTTCGGTACGCAGCAGCGGCAGCTCGGCAAAAACTGCTTGAACTGGCGGCGAAGCAATGGCGGAAGCCGGTAGAGGAACTTCAGTTTGCCGCGGGTACCATTCGATGGAAGAATAAGCAGATTAGCTGGAAGGAACTCCTCAACGGAAAGCAATTACAGGATGAGGTACGAGGGAATGTAGCCCTTAAACCCAAGGAAGAGTATCAACTGGTGGGTAAACCCATGCCGCGTCCCGAAATCAACCGGATGGTACGGGCAGAAACCTGGTTCATTCAGGATTTACGATTGCCCGGCATGGTACACGCCCGCATGGTGCGACCGCCTTCGTATGGGGCCCGCCTTGAAAAACTCGATGAGTCAAACGTACGAAAACAGATTCCGGGGATTCAGAAAGTAGTCGTACAGGGAAGTTTGGTCGGCGTGATCGCTACCGAAGAGTTTCAGGCCATGCAAGCCCAATGGACCTTGCAGGAAAGTGTTCGCTGGACGGACGTACAACCCTTACCGACGGGTACGGCACTCGTTTCTTACCTGAAGTCCCTGCCCGCCCGCATTGAACGCGTGCACGAAAAAGGGCAACCGACCGGACCTACTACGATCAAGGCTCAGTACTTCAAGCCCTATCTGATGCACGGCTCCATTGGCCCTTCGTGTGCCCTAGCCTGGTATCAGAAAGGGACGCTGCGGGTATGGTCGCACAGTCAGGGTGTATTTCCGCTGCGTGAAACGCTGCATCGGTTGCTGAAGCTGCCCCTGGATCGGATTCATGTTATCGGTATGGCGGGTTCGGGTTGTTACGGGCACAACGGAGCCGACGATGTAGCCGCCGAAGCCGCCTGGCTGGCGATGGCGTATCCGGAACATCCGATTCGTCTGCAATGGTCCCGCGATGAAGAACACGCCTGGGAACCTTACGGCAGTGCCATGATTCTGGAAGCCGAAGCTCGCCTGAGTACTACGGGTCGGATTGAGCAGTGGAATTACACCCTCTGGTCGGATACGTATACGGCCCGGCCCGGTGGTGATCCAGCGAATCTGCTCCTGGCCCGTTACCTTGATCCGCCGATCCCTAAAAAACCGGCATCCAGTATTAATGGTGGTACCATTCGTAATTCTGAACCGTACTACCGTATCCCTGACGTAGCCGTGGACGCTCATCAGTTCGAAGGTCCTTTGCGGGTTTCTTCCCTGCGGGCTCTGGGAGCGTTCGGGAATGTCTTTGCCATTGAATCGTTCATGGATGAACTGGCCGAAAAAGCGGAGAAAGACCCCTTTGAGTTTCGAATCATGCACCTGGAAGACGAGCGGGCCATTGCTGTACTGCGTCGTTTACAAGAATTGATTCAAAACGAGCGGATAAAGCCCAAAGAAGGCGTAGGCATTGCGTTTGCCCGCTATAAAAACACGGCGGCCTACTGTGCCGTAGCGGCCCGCGTACGCATCACCGGCGATCAGATTCAGGTCATGAATTTGTGGAGCGTGATTGACGCCGGTGAAGTCATCAACCCGGACGGTCTTAAAAATCAGACGGAAGGTGGACTGATTCAGGCCGCGAGCTGGACGCTGAAAGAACAGGTACAGTTCGATGCCCAGCAGATTACGAGTCGGGATTGGGTTTCGTATCCAATTTTCCGCATGAGTGAAATACCGGAAGTGGAGGTAGTCGTGATCGATCGCCCCCAGGAACCAGTGCTGGGAGCCGGTGAAGCGGTGCAGGGACCCACGGCGGCGGCTCTGGCCAATGCTCTGTATCGGGCTAGTGGCAAACGCGTACGGGACTTGCCTTTAGTACCCGCAAAACTCAAAAGCTGAAAGGGGACCATGCCCTAATTTTTTGATGAATTTTTAGGGATAAAGTACTGATTTTAGGCGTTAATTTTGAACGCATGTCGACACTCCCCAGCAACTACGGTTCTTTACTGGCCGAACTTCGTAATGAAATCAGCAACTCCCGCTTGCGGGCGGTACTAGCTGCCAATGCCGAGTTATTGTACCTGTATTGGCGAATTGGTCATACCATTCTTTCCCAGCAGGAAGCAAAAGGTTGGGGTTCGAAAGTAGTGGATCAACTGGCGGAAGATTTGCGGAGCGCATTTCCGGATATGCAGGGCCTTTCCAAGCGGAATCTGTTGTATATGCGAAAATTTGCCGATCTGTATCCCGATTTTCTAATTGTGCAACCGTCCGTTGCACAATTACCCTGGAGTCATTACGTCATCTTAATGGATAAAGTAAAATCCCGGGAAGAACGGGAATTTTACACGCAGAAAGCCTTGGAAAACGGTTGGTCACGCGATGTATTGAGTATGCAGATCAAATCCAGTCTGTATGAGCGGCAGGGTAAGGCCATCAGTAATTTCGAAGCCCGCTTACCAGCTATTCAGTCGGACTTGGCTCAACAGCTAACCAAAGATCCGTACATCTTCGACTTTCTTACCCTGCGGGAAGATTATCAGGAAAAAGACCTCGAAAACGCCCTGACCGAGCACATTACGAAGTTTTTACTGGAATTGGGAGCTGGTTTTGCCTTTCTGGGGAAACAGTATCACTTGGAAGTAGACGGGCAAGATTTCTATATCGACTTGCTGTTTTACCACGTCAAACTTCGTTGCTATGTTGTCGTCGAACTAAAGACGGGAAAGTTTGTCCCAGAGTTTGCCGGGAAACTGAATTTCTACCTTTCTGTTGTAGACGATCAGCTAAAAAGCGAATTCGATCAGCCCAGCATCGGTCTGTTGATTTGCCAAGAGAAGAATAAAGTGGTGGCAGAATACTCGTTGAAAGACATCAATAAACCCATTGGCATCTCAGCGTACGAACTTACCGAGTCCATTCCCAGCGATCTCAAAGGAACCTTACCCAGTATTGAAGACATCGAGCAGGAATTGTTGAAAAGCCATGCGTCAAACGAGGAATAGGGCAGGAAGAGAAAAGAATCAGCGGGTTTGCGACGCCCACAGGACTGCATTTCTGAAAACTGTAGTGAAAGCCTGATTTTGAAATAAGTCCGGATGGTGACCCATGAAAATATACACGTTACGGGCTTTCATTTTTTCGTTTGACCAGATTACGGGATGATCGCCCATTTTAATCTTCGAGTCAGGTTTATAGCTTGACTCATCCACGGCCGCCAGCACCTTCACGCGGGGACGCGGACTTCGATTGTACGTATACCATTCTTCATGAGCTACCTCAAAGCTCGCCGGTACGCCTTTCATGACCGGATGCAGACCCGTTTCTACCCGAACCGTGGCCGTAGCAAAATCAGGGATGTAGTTCTTATATACAATCCCGCCCATAAACTCCGAAAACCAGGGCCACATTGGGTACCCGTCAAACTCGCCAAGTAAAGTTGCGTGATGAAAGCCAATCCAGCCACCTTTGCCCTTTTCGATGTAGGTGGTAAATGCCTTTTTTGCCGGTTCCGTCCAGCGATAGGGCGGATAGTTGAGTTGAATGATCAGAGCGTGTTGGGCCAGAAAAGCATCCGTAATCGGCTGGGTGTCCTCCAGATAATCAACGCTGAAGGCCTGCTGCGTCGCCAGTTGAGCCAGCCAGGTTTTCGCCGCCGCTACAAAAGGGGCATGTACACCGCCGTCTTTTTCGGCGAGTACCGCTACTCGAAAAAGTTTGGATTGGGCTTGTATCCAATTACTGGAAACGGCGAGAAAGCAGCAAAGCAAAATCAGTTTTTTCATACCGGAGCAGCGGAAGGCTTATGCAACAGGCAAACGTAGGCAAATCACGAACGGAAATATATACATGAGCAGCTAAATCTTTTCAGAATGAGGGAGGATTCAAATTTTTGTAGCCATTAGACTCCCTAAAACAAAAAAGGGTACCACTCGTGAGCGGTACCCATAGGTATGCAAGGGGGGAGTTAGTCTATTCTTAAAGATTCACTTTGGAGCAAGAAGGACGAGCCGTTTGAGCGTAAACCGTTTCCAATGAATGATCTAATAAAACCAGGGACACAAATCCATTTTTAGAATTCCACTGGCACGTGGCTGCCTGAAGGTCGGCGTTGTAAGAACTTTCTTTCGAGCAGGCACCCTGCTGTTTGATTAATTGCTCCTTCAGCGTATCGAATTCACTTTTGTCTTGGATTTTATATTCAATAGACACCAAGTAAAGCTCATTGTTTTTAAAATACCCTTTCACTACGGCGTCCCGGCCTTTCAGGCGAAGCTGGTAGGTAATGCAATCTTCAGAAACGCTTTTATGGAGCGACTGACCCGGTTGAGCCAAAGCTGTTTCCATGGTTTGTTGCGTTATACCGAAGTTAAGTCCCAGGGGTAACGCAGACTTCACGGGAGTTGTAGCCCAACCTAGCGTTGTGAAACTCAGAAGCAGGAGAAGGAGTAAAAAACGTTTCATACAAAGTTTAAGTTAAGGGGTGTTGAGTTAATTGTTTGAAACATCAAAAGACTATTGTCTTTTGATGTTTCAAACATGCTTCTAAAAGAAACCAGGGGGGCTATTCTTTCGATGATTGGTTGCTTTTAGCCGATAAAGTGAACGATAGTAGGGGAGGTAAAAAAAAGAGCGAGTCAGAAAATCAGTAGAATGAGATGAAATGGAAGGCTAGGTGTTCATAAAATGGCAATAAAACCCACTGACATTCGTAGCATTCAGACGAGGAGTTTTATTAATTTTGGAAGTTTAAAGGATGATTTTTCATCATCTCTTGATTGAATAGACGAAACACTAGGAATGCGGAGGCGGAAAGATAGGACCCGATTTGTCTGGAAAGGCTCCGACCCACTTGCCTTAACTTATGAAACATATTTTGTGTCTAGTACTGAGCATAGTCTTCTTCAGTCAGAGTCATGCTCAGCACCAACTGGCTTCGCCCCAAATTATCCATTACAGTACGACCGAATACAAAGCCGGCATGCAAAACTGGGATGTAGCTCAGGATCAGCAGGGGATTATGTACTTTGGTAACAATGAAGGCTTACTCACGTTCAATGGACGTTTCTGGAATACCTATCCGCTGGCTAATCATACGGCAGTTCGGTCTTTGAAGATTGATACTCAGAATCGGATTTACGTAGGAGGCCTCGGAGAAATCGGCTACTTTTTTCCTAATGCGAATGGCGTCCTGACCTATCATTCGCTGATGCCCTTGCTGCATTCAAAAGATCGGAATTTCAGCGATGTCTGGCACATTTGCATCCGTGGCGAGGAAGTGTTTTTTCAGTCGCTTCGACAGATTATGCGTTTGTATAGGGGCAAAATAACGGTGTACAAATCTACCCGTGCCTGGTCTTTTCTGGGGATGGCCCAGGAGCAATTGTACGCTCAAGACCGGGAGAAAGGGCTGTTTCGCTACGAACGCGGAACTTGGGTACTGCAATCATCCGAAGAACCCCTGCAAAAATTGGGGGTTACTTCGCTGCGATCCTACGGAAGGGACACGTTATTAGTAACCACCCTAGAACGAGGCGTCTTTCTTTTGCACGGTCCAAAAATCGAACGGAAGGCTACAGCCCTGGATGCCATTTTCAATTCAGACCGCATCTACTGTTCCGCTCAGGTAGGCCAGGAGACGTACGCCTTTGGAACAACCTCTGCGGGATTGTACCTGATGAATCGGGCTGGAAAAGCTCTCCAAAAGTACACGAGTGCGGAAGGGTTACAAAACTCCAATGTGCGGGCAATCTGGCTGGATCGTAATCAGAACTTGTGGCTGGCACTCGACGACGGCATTGATTTTATTGCCATCAACAGTCCCATTCAATACCTGTACCCCAGTGGCAATAAACATACGACGGGTTATGCTCTCTACAAGCAAGGCCGGACACTGTATGCAGGTACATCGAACGGGTTATTTCGGGCCACGCTCGAAGGTTCTACGCAGGATTTAAGCCGGGCTCAGGGGACCTTTACAGAAATCCCAGCTGCCAAAGGGCAAGTCTGGCGATTAGGTGAACTGCGGGGAAAACTATACATGGGTCACGAAAATGGATTCTTTCAAATCGAACAGGACCAGGTAAAACCCGTCTATCATTTTCCAGGAACCTGGTTGTGGGTACCCTTTTCAGGTACAGACTACCTGGTGGGTACGTACGACGGTTTACGACACCTACGGTATGAAAACGGCTCAGTGAACGGAATTCAGGATTTGAAAGGGTTGAAAGAATCCCTCCGCTTTGTCTACGCCGATAGCGTCCGGCGTACCATTTGGGCTTCCCATCCCAGTCGGGGTGTGTTTCGGATGCAGTGGTCGCCCGGCCAGACAGCGTTGCAACAAATTCGCCTCTATACCCAGCAGGATGGACTTCCGTCGAGTCTGTACAATTATGTGTACGCGGTCAAAAATCGGCTGGTGGTTAGTACCGAACGGGGCATTTATGAATTTAATGAGGCTCAAAATCGCTTTGTGCCTTCCAGCCTGTTTCAGCCCATTTTGGGAAATCTGGCCGTTCAGTATTTGAAAGAGGATGCTCAGGGGAATATCTGGTTTGTGAGTCATAAACGGCTCGGTGTGATTGACTTTCAGCCTCGAAATGGACAGAAATTCCGGATCGTATACTTCCCTGAGTTAACGGATAAACTGGTGGGTGGCTTCGAATCCCTGTACCCCGTCGATCCGCAAAACATCTTCGTCGGTAGTCACAAGGGCTTCATTCACATCAATTACGAGCAGTATCGCACGCAGGTGAGCAAACCGCTCATTCTGCTCAGTGAAATCAAGGCAAGCGGCGACAGTGTTGTCTTCGGGGGCTATTTTGTAGAGCAGGGAAAAGTAAAGGCTACGCAAGATTCCCAGCAACGCCTGCAACTATCGGCGGGCATGAACTCGCTGCATTTTGCCTATGCCTCACCCCTGGAATACGAGACGAATACCACGGAATACAGTTATCGACTGCAGGGGGAAACCGAGGAATGGTCGGCCTGGAGTACGAAAAGCGAGAAGGATTACACCAACTTGCCCTGGGGAGCGTACACCTTTCAGGTCAAAGCCCGGAACAATCAGGGGAACGAGTCGGCGATACTTTCCTATCAATTATACATTGAACCCGCCTGGTACGAAAGCTACTGGAGTTATCTGGTATACGCTTTACTGGCGGCCGGGCTGGTTTATTATCTCTTTCACTGGCAGAAACGCAAGCATCGGTCGGAACAAAAGCAGTTAACGTATCTCCATCAATTGGAACTGGACCGGGCGGAGAAAGAGTTGGTACGCCTGCAGAATGAACAGCTGGAAGCGGATGTCGACTTCAAAAACCGCGAACTGGCGGCGATGACCATGCAACTCGTGCAACGGGGAGAGGTACTCGTCAAAGTGAAAGAAGTGGTATCCACACTGGCGAAAAAACAGGATACGAAAGACAGTGCCGTAAGTTTTAGGCAGGTGCTACGCCTGATTCGGGATGTTGAAAGCAAGGATGCGGATTGGGGACAATTCACCCTTCACTTCAATACCGTTCATGACGATTTCTTCCATTTGTTAAAAGACCGCTACCCGGAACTCACGCCCAATGACCTAAAATTATGTGCGTATCTAAAGATGAATCTGTCTTCCAAAGAGATCGCCCGCTTAATGAATGTAACGGTCAAAGCCATTGAAATTGGCCGCTATCGGCTTCGTAAAAAACTACTGCTGTCCACGGAAGTCAATTTGTATGAATTTCTGGTTGACCTGGCCAAAGAAAGCAAATGAGGCTTGTAGTACGGACCACTGATTACAACACGTACGTTGTGATTTTCCAGAAATAGAGAGGTAGAAAAGCTTTGAAAACCGGGTCAAGTAGTTCTATAAATTATCAATATAGTTATAAAACAATTCTTCTTTACAACGTATTTATTATCAGAATATTACAAAAGGAGTGTAGTGGTTAAGTAGAGGAAGTAAGCGTAAAAAAAGTAGTAAAAATCAGAAGTTGTAGAGCTTATGTAGGGGTAGTGAAAAAGCCGAATCCCTTATACGTCCTTCTACTTTTGAGCCTGCTTTGCACAATTACTTTATTAGTTCTACTCAAACCATATTCATCTCAGATGAGGAGAAAATTTACAGGATTAGTCTGGGTTTTATGCCTGCTAACAAGTTCGATAGGAGCGTGGGCTCAAGGGCTCACCGTGACGGGGAAAGTAACCGCCAAGTCTGATGGATCCGCCTTGGTGGGCGTATCCGTGCAGGTACAGGGTACAACGACCGGTACAACGACAGACGCCGCCGGGAACTTTAAGATTTCCGTGCCAGGCTCTGCGTCTGTACTGGTATTTAGTCAGGTGGGCATGTTACGCCAAACGATTACGGTAGGTAACCAGACGCAACTAGCCGTAACGCTGGAAGAGGAAGCGGGTAATCTCAACGAAGTCGTAGTTGTAGGCTACGGAGCTCAAAAGAAAAGTGTGGTTACGGGGGCCATTTCCAGTGTCAAGTCTTCGGATCTGGCGACGATGCCCATCACGCGTCTGGAAGAAGCGTTACAGGGACGGGCTTCTGGTCTAACCATCGCGTCGAGTTCTGGTCAGCCCGGTTCCGGTTCTTCGGTACGGGTGCGGGGGATTACCACTCTAAACAATAACGATCCTTTATGGGTCGTGGATGGTGTCGTCATCGACAACGGCGGCATTGGGTATCTGAACCAGTCGGACATTGAATCCATTGAAGTACTGAAAGACGCCGCTTCGCAGGCCATTTACGGAGCACGGGCAGCCGCTGGGGTAATCCTGGTAACGACGAAAAAAGGCAAAGCCGGTAGCATTCAGGTCAATTATAACGGTTTCTACGGCGTGTCGTCGCCCGCTAAAAAACTGGATCTACTCAATGCTACGCAATACGCCACCATCCGCAACGAAGCTTCGGTAAACGCTGGTGGACAGCCCGTATACGCTAATCCGGCCGCTTTGGGTCAAGGTACGGACTGGCAATCTATCATTTTCAACAACAACGCTCGCCGCCAGCAACACGAACTGAGTCTGAGTGGGGGTAGTGAAAAATCGACGTTCTACCTCTCGCTGGGTTATATTGATCAGGAAGGTATCGTAGCCACGGATATTTCCAAATACAAGCGTCTGAACCTGCGTTTAAACTCGACGCACAAGATTGCCAAATGGCTCAACTTCGGACAGAACCTGGGTTACGCCCGGGATAAATCCATTGGTCTGGGTAATACCAACAGTGAATTCGGTGGTCCGCTGAGCTCGGTAATCAACCTTGATCCCCTGACGCCGACGGTCGTAACCGATCCTGCTGTAGCGGGAGCCGCTCCGTATACCAACATTGGCATCCGCCGCGACGCAAATGGCAACCCGTACGGTATTTCACAATCCGTGGCTCAGGAAATCACCAACCCACTCGCGTATATTCAAACCCGTTTGGGTAACAACAGCTGGGCGGATAACTTTGTAGGTAACGCATATCTGGAAGCTGAACCAATCAAAGGACTGAAAGTACGTTCTACGCTGGGGGCAAAACTTTCCTTCTGGGGCAGTGAAAACTTCTCGCCACTAGCCTGGCTGAACGCTACGACAATTACTTCGCAAACCTCGTTCAACCGATCCAATAACCGTCGGCTGGATTGGAACCTGGAAAATACCCTTTCGTATACCCGCGAATTCGGTGCCCATAACGTCTCTGTACTCTTAGGTCAGGGAGCGTACCAGGATAACAATACGCAGATGACGAGCGTCACCTTCTATAACATCCCCGCCGATCGTTTTGAAGATGCTTCGCTCAACTACAAGCGTCCGACCGACCAGCGGTCATCCGATGGTTCGGAAGGAGCCTTGCACAAAGTGAGTTCGCTTTTTGCCCGTATTAACTATAACTACAACGAAAAATACCTGGTGCAGGGGCTGATTCGTCGCGATGGTTCATCGCGTTTCGGTGCCAACAATAAATACGGTATTTTCCCTTCATTGTCGCTGGGCTGGGTACTTTCCCGCGAAAACTTCTTCCCCTCCCAAAGTGTAGTGAATTTCTTCAAGCTGCGGGGTGGCTACGGCATTGTGGGTAACGATGCCATCGGTGACTTTGCCTACCTTTCAACAATCGGTAGCGGACGCAATTACACCTTTGGTACTTCGGGTAGCTACATCATCGGCTACAGCCCCAACGCTCCGGCCAACCCGGACCTGAAATGGGAACAAACCAGTCAGACCAACATTGGTTTCGATGCCACGCTGCTCAACAACGTCAGTGTGACGCTGGAGTGGTTCAAGAAAGTGACCACGGATGTATTGCAGAATCCCCGGATTCCTCAGTACGTAGGAGCCATTTCGAACCCGGCCGCCAACGTAGCCGATATTTCGAACCAGGGGGTTGAACTGGAATTGGGATACAACAAGAAATTCGGTGATTTCAATCTGTCTCTGAACGGGAACGTATCCTACATCAAAAACAAAGTGACCAACCTGGGTCGCGGGGTGGAATATCTGTCGGGCGGACAAAGCTTCCAGGCCAGTAGTTATCCCATCACCCGCACAGCGGTAGGTCAACCGATCAACTCATTCTTTGGCTTCCAGACGATGGGTATTTTCCAGACGATTGAAGACGTAAATAGCTACAAGAGTACGGATGGTACCGTCATTCAGCCAGGTGCCAAACCAGGCGATTTCCGCTGGGCCGATTTGAACGGCGACGGAAAAATCACGGACCTCGACCGTACCTTCCTGGGCAATCCAACGCCAACGATCACGTACGGTTTCACGCTTAATGCCGCCTACAAGGCTTTCGATCTGGTCTTCTTTGGTCAGGGAGCTGCGGGTAACAAAATCTTCCAGGGCTTACGCCGTCTGGATATTCAGAATGCCAACTGGCAAACCAAGGTACTGGATCGCTGGACCGGACCCGGAACGACGAATAGCTATCCCCGGATTGTGAGCGGTGACCCAAACAAAAACTTCCTGAATCCTTCTGATTTCTACCTGGAAGACGGCGGTTACTTCCGGATCAAAACCCTGCAATTGGGCTATTCGCTGCCCAAAGCGGTGATTTCGAAAGTGGGTATGCAACGGGCCCGTATTTACCTGATGAGTCAAAACCTGCTGACTTTCACCAAGTACACGGGCTATGATCCGGAAATTGGTGGCGGTGTACTGAGCATCGACCGTGGGATTTATCCCCAGGCTCGTTCCTTCATGCTGGGCTTAAATGTTGGATTTTAATGACTTTGGAACCGTCGCTGGAGTCCTCTCCAGAAAAGAAATCTCCGGCGACATTCCCTTCTTTTTGTAAACACATGAAACGAAATTATAGATCACTGGGCGTACTCCTAACGGCGGGTTTGCTCTTCTTAAGTTCCTGTTCGGACAGCTTCCTGGAAGTAAAACCTCGCGGTACCGATCTGGAAACCAACTATTACCGGAATCAGCAGGAAGCCTTTAACGGGCTGGTGGCAGTGTATGACGTTGTCGGATGGCAGGGGGGCGGTTATGTCACGAAAGTGGGAGCCGTCAATGCCGCTTCCGATGATCATTATGCCGGTGGTGGTGGTCCGAGCGACGTAACCGATTACCAGGTATTTTCCAACTACACGCTGACGCCAGCAGTAGGCCCGCAGGGTGAACTCTGGCGGAAAGGATTTTCGGGCGTATTCCGGGCCAACACGCTGCTGCAAAAGTTACCCAGCGTGCCCATGGACGAAAACCTGAAAAACCGCTACGCAGCGGAAGCCAAGTTTTTGCGGGCGTACTTCTATTTCGATCTGGTACGGCTCTTCAAGAATGTTCCCTTGCTGACGAAGACCGTTTCTACGAGTGAGATGTACGATGTACTACAGGCTCCTCCGGCCGATGTCTACAAGCAAATTGAACAGGATTTAACCGAGGCCATGGCCGTTCTACCCGTCACGGTACCCGTGGCTACGGAAGCGGGTCGGGCTACGCAGGGAGCCGCCCATGCTCTGCTTGGGAAGGTATATCTGCAGCAGGAAAAATTTGGTCAGGCCGCTCAAGAGCTGGCTCTGGTAAATGGTACGCCCGGCGGTGCGAATACGTATGGGTACAAGCTGTTGAGCAATTTCGGCGATCTGTTCAAAACCAAGAATAAATTCAACAGCGAGTCCATTTTTGAGATTTCATTCACCAATACTTCCGCCGGAACCTGGGATTGTATCTCCTGTACCGAAGGAAACGTGCTAAACATCATGATTGGTCCCCGGGGCTACAAGCCCCTGAAAGAAGGTGCTCCGGATTACGTATCGGGTTGGAGCTTCCTGGTGGTGACGCCGGATTTGTTCAATGCCATTCATTTTGATCCGCGTAATCAGGCAACGATTGCTAACTTAGACAGTCTGGAGAAAAACGGTATTGCGAGTTACGAAAAAGGGTACATGAACACGGGGTATTTCCTAAACAAACTCGCGGCTCGTCAGGCAGATCGGCCGACGGGAGCGGGTGCACCCGAATTGAATTACCCCCAGAACATCTACGAAATCCGTCTGGCCGATACCTACCTGATGGAAGCCGAAGCACTGGTTCGGGGCGGCGGAGACCAGGTACGGGCGGCGGCTCTGCTGAACGCCGTACGCGATCGGGCCTATCAGGACAACCTGCACCGCGTACCGGCAACGCTTGACAACATCATGCGGGAGCGTCGGGTGGAATTGGCTGGCGAAGGCCACCGCTGGTTTGACCTGGTTCGCTGGGGTACGGCGGCGAAAGTACTGGCCTCTAAAGGCTTTGTTGCGGGCCGAAATGAGGTATTGCCGATTCCATTATTGGAAATGGAGAACACCAAGATCGAGCAGAATAAAGAGTGGGGCGGAACGAAATAATCGGACAATCGGCGGAGGCATTTTAGTCTCCGCTGATTTATTGAACCTTGCGTATGAAATTGTTAACGGTTTCCTGTACCGCCTTACTCGCTCTCAGCTTTGGGGCTTGTTCGGGTCAGAAAACGCCGGTCAGTCCGGCTCCACCGGTCACCAGCGGTCCCAAGGACCTGAGCTGGACTTTTGAAAAAACGCCGGTTTGGGCAGATGAATTTGACTACACGGGATTACCCGATGCCAAGAAATGGGGCTACGATCTGGGCGGTAGTGGCTGGGGTAACAACGAGCTACAGTACTACACGGATAGCGAAAACAATGCCCGCGTCGCCAACGGAAAACTGACCATTACGGCCCGCAAGGAAAGTAAGGAAGGGAAAGACTACACCTCGGCTCGACTGGTGAGTAAAGGCAAGGGCGATTTTCTGTACGGACGTTTTGAGATCAACGCCAAGCTTCCGGCGGGACGAGGTACCTGGCCTGCCATCTGGATGTTACCCACCGACTGGGCCTACGGCGGCTGGCCAAATTCGGGCGAAATCGACATCATGGAACACGTGGGATACGACCCCAATGTAGTTCACATTACGACGCATACCCTGGCGTACTACTTCAAAATAAACACTCAAAAAACGGCTACCCGTACCATCGACCGGGCTACGGAGGATTTTCACCGATACCGCGTGGACTGGACGCCCTACGCCATCCGTGGGTACATTGACGACGAGTTCATCTTCGAATTTGTCAACGAAGGCAAAGGTTCCGCCGTATGGCCGTTCGATAAACGTTTTCATCTCCTGCTCAACGTAGCCGTCGGTGGCGACTGGGGCGGTGCCAAGGGCGTTGATCCCACTATTTTTCCGGCGGCGATGGAAGTGGATTACGTCCGCGTCTATAAAATGATCGAAAAATAAAGCGTAGCCTCTACCGCCTGTTTTACCATTGAACCAATGATTTTTAGAAAAAGAATACGGCTGCTCGTTGGAGTGGCACTGGCGACTTTGTGCTCACTAACAGCCAGTGGTCAGGGGTATTTGAAAGCCCAGGGTACCCAACTGGTTGATCGAGCGGGCAAAAAGATCATCCTGCGGGGGATGGGGTTGGGGGGATGGATGCTGCAGGAAGGGTACATGTTCCGGTTGAGTAACCTGGGGCAACAGTACCGTATCAAAGCCGCTATCAGCGAGCTTATCGGACCGGAGAAGACGGAAGCCTTTTACGCCCGCTGGCTCAACAACCATACCCGAAAAATTGACATTGATTCCATGGCTGCCTGGGGATTCAATTCCATCCGGCTGCCGATGCACTACAACCTCTATACCTTACCGACGGAGCAGGAGCCGGTGACTGGTCAGCATACCTGGCTGGAAACGGGCTTTGCTCTAACGGACAGCCTGCTGAACTGGTGTGAGGCTAATCAGGTCTACCTGATTCTCGACTTGCACGCTACGCCGGGTGGACAGGGCAATGACCTGGCCATTTCGGACCGCGACCCAAGTAAACCTTCCCTGTGGCAGAGCAAAGCGAATCAGCAAAAAACCATAGCCCTGTGGCGGAAGCTGGCCGAGCGGTACGCAAACCATCCCTGGATTGGCGGGTATGACATCATCAACGAACCCAACTGGGGCTTCGAAGATCCGAAAGACGTCCGGGGTACGGCCGAGAAGAAGAATATTCCGTTACGGAAACTGATGGTCGAGATTACGCAGGCCATTCGTGAAGTGGATAAAAATCACCTGATCATCATCGAAGGCAACGGGTTCGGTAATAACTACGAAGGTATTCTACCCACCTGGGATTCCAACATGGCCCTGAGTTTTCACAAGTACGGAAACTTCAATAATCAGGAAGCCATTCAGAAGTTTCTTACGCTGCGGGATACTTATAAAGTGCCCATCTGGCTGGGTGAGTCGGGGGAAAATTCGAATACCTGGTTCACGGATGCCATTAGCCTGATGGAACGCCACGACATCGGCTGGTGCTGGTGGCAGGAAAAGAAGATGGGAATCAACAATCCCCTGGAAATCAAAGTTACGCCGGGTTATGAACAACTCCTGGCGTACTGGTCCGGTAAGGGAGCGAAACCTTCCGCTGCGGAAGCCGAACGAATTCTGAATGAATTGCTGGAAAATCTCAAACTGGAGAATAACCGCTTTCATCCAGATGTAGTGGACGCCCTATTTAGACAGGTACAGTCCAGCCAGACGCGACCTTTTGCCACCCATCAACTCAGGAAAAATACGGTGATTAAAGCCGTGGATTTCGATCTGGGTCGTCAGCGGTCCGCGTACTTCGATACGGACTCCGCCAGCTATCATTACACACCCGGCGTCAATACCGTCGGCAACCGGGGTCGCCAGTACCGCAACGACGGTGTGGATATTGAACGGGAAGGAGACCGATACTACATCAGTCATAGCGAAGCGGGCGAATGGTTGCAGTATACAGTTCAGGCCGAAAAAGCGGGTACGTATCAACTGTCTTTTCGGGTGGCTTCACCCGGTGGAACACTTTCAGTAGACGTCAATGGCAAACGCGTCGTAAAAGCAATGCCGCTGGGAAACCAGGGCGAAGCTTGGAGCTTAACACCCACTCAGTCCATTCGGCTGAATCGGGGTGTAAATACCCTGCGGGTGTACGTAGATAAAGGCGGTTTTAAACTGGAATCACTACATTTTAATAGGTAATGTTCAATAGAATCCGCAACAAACGGCAGGGAAACCCCTGCCGTTTGTGTTTAATAGGATTAAGCGAGTTTACGCATGTCAGTCGAATACCTTAGTTCAAGCGACTTTCCCCGCATACGGTCCCGCTTTTTTCCCAGAACATACAAACCCAACAGCAAAGCAAGCATCACCAGGGGCATCAGTATAAGCGACATAGCATCACCTACATACGCCCGGGAAGCTGCTGCTCCGATAAAATTGATGGTGAAGCCCGCAAAGGCCCATTCCTTCAGCGTGGGATACCAGGGCTGGATGAGGCCAATCGCTCCGAGTACTTTGGCCATTCCAAAAATACTGAGCACGTACAAGGGGTAGCCCAGATGCCGCATGACTTCCTGACCGGCTTCGGCTCGCATCAGGCCGCCTATGCCATCCATGAACATCAGAAGGGCAAAGGGAACGGTCAGAGTCCAGTACCATAGATTGATCGTTTTCGGTTTCATCGTAATTGAATGAGAGGTGAACGGAAGAGAATAGTACGGGTAAGAATATGCCGTTTAATGCGTAAGATTGCTGGCCTTTTACAGGCCCTGCTGAATCTTTTTTAACAGATACGTATGCCGTTGCGTAGGGACCCGATAAAAAAGAAGTAGCTCCCAACGAAATTCTACGTCATTTGCTGCTGGTTCTGAAGAAGTTCCTGGATGTTCATCCTTTAGGTGCGATGATCAATACAAAAGTAATGTAGCCTTGGCTAGAACGAGGTGTGTAAGTCCGGCATTCAGCGGGTGAGATTGCGACATTTAAGAGCTCACCGTTTTTTTTATACATTCACAAGAAGTCTAACCATAAACGCTACCATATGAAACGAATGCTTGCCGTACTGATGCTGGCCGGAATTCCGGGGTTTAGTCAAATCAGCCCGCGGGCTGATTCCGTAACGAGTCCGGGTGCCGCCTTGAAACTGGTTGCTAAACAGTTCAGCTTTACGGAAGGCCCCGCCGCCGATAAAAAAGGGAATGTGTATTTCACGGATCAACCCAACGATAAGATATGGAAGGTGGATACGGAAGGTAAACTTTCCTTGTTCATGGATAAAACGGGTCGCTCGAATGGACTGTATTTCGATGCTAAGGGGAATCTGATTTCCTGTGCGGATGAAAATAATGAGATCTGGTCCATTAGTCCGGACAAAAAAGTGACGGTACTACTGACCCGTGAACCCGGAAAACGATTGAATGGTCCTAACGATTTGTGGATTACGCCCAAAGGGGATCTTTACTTCACCGATCCTTATTACCAGCGGGATTACTGGGAGCGAAAAAAGCCTGAACTGCCGGGACAGTACGTCTACTTCCTGCCCAAGGGAAAAAAAGAAGCTCAATTAGTGGATAGTACGGTAGTAAAACCCAACGGAATCATTGGAACACCCGATGGAAAACATCTATACGTGGCGGACATTCAGGCGAATAAAACGTACCAGTACGATATTGCTGCCGATGGACGATTGAACAATCGACGGCTGTTTACGGCTCAGGGGTCCGATGGCATGACTATCGATGAACGGGGAAACATCTATCTGACGGGTAAGGGTGTCAGGGTGTATAATCCGCAGGGAACGCTGATCCAGACTATTCCGGTACCGGCGGGTTGGGTAGGAAATGTGTGTTTCGGTGGAAAAGATCGCCGTACCCTGTTCATCACGGCTTCCGAAGCGGTATATACGATGGACATGCAAGTGAAAGGGGCGAAATAAGCAGTAGTCATTTAACGATCCGTGCTGCTTACTGGTACTATTTTCTTTAATTAGTTAATTGCTGATGTTTAGGTAGATGTATCCCTTCGTCTTTACTTAGAATAGAGTATGAGTGGGGTAAAATTCTGAAAATCAATTAAAGCATAGTGTTTAACTCTAACTTCCTAAAAGTTGCTTCACTTTTGGGAAGTTATTTTTTTTGTTAATTACCTGAAAGTTAGTGTTTTATGTAAAATGGACAAAATGTCCTTTATGATTGAAATACAGAAAACGAAGAGTCTAGTCATTACTGGTTATTGCAAGCGGTATGGTTCGCAATAGCAGCCTTTACTCTTAATGCAGAACTTTGGTTTGTTTCATAGACATGAAGTAGAACGGTACACGCTCTGGCTTTTAAATAAAGGTTCTGTTACCAATAACCTACAGAATTTCCCGAAGGCGGAAACTTTTCATTTTCCTTTTTCCGTTCAAACCTTTATCAGACGTTTGCTACTGAAGCTATTTCAGCGGCAGGGCTGAAATTCCCCTAAAATCTTCGGATTTTCGAATACCCGTTTTACCTCATCCTGACCTTTTCCCTATCGCCGATGGAACACAAAACCCTGGATACGCGAACCATTGATACTTTACGGGATGTGCCGGAGTTGATACCCGTGATTCGGGACAACTTTCAGACCTTACCCGTCCGGATTATTAACCGGGCTGAAAATCCCTGCCGGAATTACCTGTCTCCCAACCGTCGGGAATTTTATAAAATCCTCTTAGTTACTGAGGGATCGGGCGTGCTGACCATTGGTACGCATACCTATTATCTGGATGACCCGACCATTATTTTTATTCACCCTAGTGATATCATTTCCTGGCAAAAACGCTCGTGTAACGCGGGCGGCTATTCCTGTAACTTTCAAAAGACGCTGCTCGATCATCACCCGCTACTGAAAGCTACGCTGGACAAGTACACCCTGTTTCTCGACAAGAAAAAGAGCGTTATCCGATTGAATCCGCAACAGGTGGCCGTTCTGAATCCACTGTTTCAACGCATGCTGGAAGAGGAGCGGTCCGGCCAGAAACTCAACGAAGATGTCATTCAGGCATACTTGCAACTAGTGATGATTGAATGTGCCCGAATCGCTGATTTTCCCGAGCCGAATCACGTGTCGGAAGAGTACAAACACGTGCACGAGTTTTTCCATTTACTAGAGAAGGAAACGGCTCATATCAATTATACGCAACCCATTGCCATCAAAACGGCGAAGGAGTTCGCGGCCAATCTTTCGGTGCACCCTAACTACCTGAATGCCTTACTCAAAAAATACACGGGGCAGAACGTGAGTACGCACATTCGAAATCGATTGCTCGAAGAAGCGAAATCGCTTTTACTCCAGACGAACTGGAATTTACAGGATATCGGCTATAGCATCGGGTTTGCCGATCAGCCGAACTTTAGTCTGTTTTTTAAGAAAAATACGGGAATCACGCCCGCCGAGTTCCGCCGCAGTTCACACCAGTTGCAGCGGCAGACGATGGCGTAGTTTATTTTTTAGGCATTTGCCTTCGTCTCGCACCCTTGTTTCCCGTATTGCCTATGGGATTATAAAGTATTGAACCCCTTCGGGAGTAGCCTGTCCAACCCTGAAGGGGTCAACTTCATCAAATAGGGGCACAAACCTTTGATCTTCATACAAAGGCCTTTGGTTTTACTAAAAGCGGTACTGGTCAAATGATTGACCTTTGTTAAACCTTAGTCACCACGCATGGCATGAGATTCTTATGAAGATTTTCGTTTGAAACCAATGAATGACCATGTCAACACAAACCAATTCCCTGACTTATGATTTGGGCGGAGATCTGACGATCAACCGTCTGGGATACGGAGCCATGCAACTCACCGGCTTTGGTGTGTTTGGCGAAGTAGCCGACCGCGAAAATGCAAAAAAAGTACTTCAGGCCGCCGTGGCTGGGGGTGTCAACTTCATTGATACGGCCGAAGCCTACGGACCTAAATACAACGAAACCCTGATTGCCGAAGCCCTGCAACCCTATGCCTCCGGTCTGGTGATCGCGACCAAAGGGGGCTTTAACCGCCCGGGACCCAACAAGTGGGTACCCAACGGCGATCCCAAATACATTCAGGAAAATATCGAAGGAAGTTTACAACGGCTCAACGTCGATACCATCGATCTCTGGCAGTTGCACCGCTTTGACCCTAAAATCCCCGTCGAAGAGACGCTGGCTCCGGTAGCCGAAGCCGTCAAAGCTGGTAAAATCAAGTACGTGGGCCTGAGTGAAGTAGATGTCAAACAGATTGAACAAGCTGAAAAAGTAGTACCGATCGTGTCCGTGCAGAACCTGTATAACCTCGGCAACCGGCAATGGGAATCCGTACTCGACTATACCGTGGAACGGGGTATGGCCTTCATCCCCTGGTTTCCGCTGGCATCCGGCCCGGATAAATTGAAGGATAAAATTCAGCAGATTGCTGAAGCTCATCAGGCTACCACGGCCCAGATTGCCCTGGCCTGGTTGCTGAAACGTGCACCGAATATTCTGCTCATTCCCGGTACCAGTTCCATTGAGCACTTGCAGGAAAACCTGAAGGCCGCCGATATTGAACTATCCGATGAGGAGTTCGAACAACTTTCAATGTAGCGTATAAAGAATACCCTACGAACCGCCGAAATCACCTCAAGGTGATTTCGGCGGTTGTGTTTTTTTAGAAAAAGTACAACGTATAAACAGAATGGTCTTCTGATCGTTTCCCTGATACAAGCACGTTTCTCACCCATTGCGGGACTCTTTGAATCAGCTATGGAAAACAGCTCGACTACGCAACGTTGGTGGCAACGGGGAATTATTTATCAGGTATACATCAAATCTTTTCAGGATAGTAACGCCGATGGGGTAGGCGATCTACGAGGCCTGATTCAGCGACTGGATTACTTCCAATGGCTGGGTGTTACGGCCCTTTGGTTATCGCCGTTCTATCCTTCGCCCCACTATGATTTTGGCTATGACGTTTCGGACTATACGGCCATCGATCCCGAAGCAGGCACGTTTGCCGATTTTGAGGCACTGGTAGCAGAAGCTCATCAGCGTCAACTGAAAATAATTCTGGATTTAGTGCCCAACCATACCTCTGACGAACATCCCTGGTTTAAGGAATCCCGCTCTTCCCGCGAAAATCCGAAACATGATTGGTATATCTGGAAAGAACCCCGGGCCAATCAGTATCCGCCGAACAACTGGCTTAGCGAATTCGGTGGAGCGGCCTGGGAATGGGAGCCTGCTGTTGGAAAATACTACTACCATGCCTTCGGGAAACGTCAGCCGGATTTGAATTGGCGGAATCCGGAAGTACAGCAGGAAATGCTCCGGATCATGCGATTCTGGCTGGATCGCGGAGCCGATGGTTTTCGCATCGATGCCTTCTGGCACCTCATTAAAGATGAACACTGGCGGGATAATCCGCGTAACGCCGCTTTTACGCCTGATATGCCGGAAGATGAACAATTGCAAACGGCGTATTCGGCCCATCAGCCGGAAATCTATGACATTGTTCGCAAGATGCGGGATTTAATCGACGCATACGAGGAACGGTTAATGCTCGTGGAAGTGAATCTGCCTACGCCTGAAACTGTATTTTATCACGGTATCCAGGGCGAAGGGGCTCACCTGTCCATGAATAGCCGATTGCTGGTGTTACCCTGGAAGAGTAGTGAAATCGCCCGAGCCATTGATGAGTACGAAGGGCTACTACCTCCGCAGGCCTGGCCCAACTGGGTGATGGCCAACCACGATCAGCGACGCATCGCCAGTCGGGTAGGAGCCCCTCAGGCCCGCGTAGCGGCGATGTTAGTACTGACGCTTCGGGGAACGCCCACGCTGTATTACGGCGATGAAATCGGCATGACCCAGACCGAAATCCCGGTAGCCGAACGAAAAGACCCGCAGCCGCTGGTGAAAGAACGCCAGTACTTCATGCGTGATTCCGTTCGGACGAATATGCTCTGGAATGCCAGTATCTACGGTGGTTTCAGTGAAGTAACGCCCTGGATCAGAGCCAGTACGTTTGAAAGTGACGTAGAAACGCAGCAACAGGATCCGGATTCGATTCTTTGGCTGTACAAACAACTGATCACTCTGCGACAACGCGAACCGGCTCTGCACAGCGGCGTGTACATTCCGGTATTTTCCAATGAGCAGGCCTTGCTCTATGCTCGTCGCTGGCAAGGGCGGGATCACTTCCTGGTTGCCCTGAATCTGAGTGATGAACCCGTTTACGTTCACACGGGAGCGTATGCGTTCAAAGGGCACGTGGAGCTGGCTACTTCTACCAGTCTGGAAGGGCAGTGGAAAGATAATTCCCTAACGCTGGATAAACATGCGGGTGTGATCATCCGGCTGGAATGAACCGCTGGCACTGTTTTCTAGCAGTTTATTTTTTTACCTTCAACCGTATTGTCCGATGCAAGCACTCGTAAAGCCCACCCGCTTTCTGATTTTTCTATTTCTTCTGTTTGGAGCTTTATTCCTGGCTAAACCCGTGCTGGTGCCGCTGGTCATTGCCGGGTTACTGGCTATGCTGTTTCTGCCGCTCAGTACCCGCTTTGAACGAAAGGGGATGAGTCGGGGACCCGCCGCCCTGCTTTGTATTTTTATCTTTCTGCTGGTCATTGCCGGACTGGCCTTTCTGATTCAGTGGCAACTGTCCGATCTCATCAAAGACATGAGCGGCATTGATCAGAAGATTACCGATATGGTCAGTAAGGCCAAACAATACGTCAGTCAGACCTTGGGAATTGATGCTAAGAAGCAAGAGCAGATGTTGAAAGAACAGCAGTCGTCCAGTTCAGGACAGCTTTCTTCCGTGGTGACGGGTGTGCTAAATGGAGTCATGGGAATGGCCGTGGATACCATACTGATGCTGGTGTACCTGTTTTTGTTGATGCTGTTTCGGGGACATATTAAAACATTCATCCTCAAACTAACACCCGCTGACGATCAGTTCGAAGCCCGTACCATCATCTCCAAAACCAGCGAAGTGGCTCAGAAATACCTCATGGGGCTGGCCAGTATGATTGTCATGCTGTGGGTACTCTACGGAATTGGCTTTAGCATCGTAGGAGTTAAACACGCGATCTTTCTGGCGATCCTATGCGGTATCCTTGAAATCATTCCATTTGTCGGCAACCTAATGGGGACGGGCTTAACCATTCTCATCACGCTGGCTCAGAGCGGGGATAGCAACGCAATTATCGGGATTGTCATCGTCTACGCCCTGGTACAGTTTATCCAAACCTATTTGCTCGAACCGCTCATCGTGGGCAGTGGCGTAAATATCAACCCGTTATTTACCATCTTTATTATCGTCGTGGGCGAAACCGTCTGGGGCATACCGGGCATGATTCTGGCCTTGCCGCTACTGGGTATCGTCAAGATTATCTGCGATCATATTGAGCCGTTGAAACCGTACGGATTCCTGATTGGCGAAGAACCCAAGAAAAAAGAGTCTAACTTCATGGATAAAGTCAAAGGCTGGTTCGGCAAGAAGTAAATCAGGAGCAGATGAGAAAGCAATACGTGGCAAAAGAATACTACTTTTGCCACGTATCGTTTCGGGCTTTTCTTATTCAAGATTATGGGCAAATTCTATTCCGTGATTCCTGATGCACAGCAGGCATTTATCAAAAAACAACATATTTTCTTCGTCGCCACCGCACCTTTGAGCGGTGATGGCCGGGTTAATCTTTCACCGAAAGGACTGGATTGTTTTCGCGTACTATCCGAAAACCAGGTGGCCTACATGGATTTGATCAGTAGCGGCAACGAAACCTCCGCCCATACCCTGGAAAACGGACGTATTACCTTCATGTTCTGCTCGTTTGAAGGCTCCCCGCTGATCCTCAAACTGTACGGCAAAGGTCACGCCGTATTGCCCGGCACTGAGGAGTGGGAAAGCCTTACTCCGCAGTTTACGATTTATCCCAGTACGCGTCAGCTGATTGTCGCCGACATCGATTTGGTACAGACTTCCTGCGGTTTTGGCGTACCCCTGTACGATTACGTCGGCGAACGCGACATTCATTTTCAATGGGCTGAGAAAAAAGGAGAAGACGGATTAGCGGAATATGTACAAAAAAACAACCTTAAAAGTCTGGATGGGTTAGTGACAGATTTGGGGTTACTGTAGGGAGATTTTGAGTGGTTTGTGAATGGGTTTGAAATAAGTGCGTTATATACCTAGACTGGGTTTGGTATTCAGATGGGGCTGTTCGGTAGCCCATGAACCTTCCAGGCTGGACCTCTCCGTAACTGCCTGGCTTAGCCTCAGGCCACCGCATTGGTCCCACCATGGAATGGGCGAGACAGGTTACTCCGTTGCCACCATGGAATGGCTCATGGGCGGGAGAGGTTTGCTTCTTCTGACATCTTTTGAAAGGTATTAGTTGTTAAATGCAACCTAATACCCTCACGGACGGCCTAAACCCGATCCCTGTCCGTATCGCATTCCATGCGGGGCATCCCATGCCGGAATTCCATTCCGGGAATCGCATTCTGGGGCTCAAGCCGCCTTCCATTCCATGGTGGTTTCATCCGCACCGCGTTGGCCTTGAGCAGGATGAAAAGAGCGGTGGGCGTGCCGGCATGGAATGCCCCGCCCCACATGGAAGGAATGTATACGGACTAAAAAACCAACCGTCTCTAAAGGAAGAAATACTGATCTTTAAGACCAAGTGCAGTAAGTATCTGCATGGAAAGCCTATGCTGTACTTACAGGAACTAAACTAAAACCCCTTCATTCAAAATAGCCTATTGCCAAATCTCATACAAACAAAACTTTCATAAAAACACCCCACCTAAGCTTACATCAACTCAAAATCCCTAAAAACAAACGAAGAAAACCCTTATCTTGCCTGTTTGTCTCAAACTAACATTCTCCCGTGAAAAAGATTATTACCGCCTTACTGCTGGCCAGTTGGGCATTGGTTTCGCAGGCCCAGCAAACGCCTTCCTGGCTGCGATATCCGGCCCTTTCGCCCGATGGAAAAACAATAGTATTCACCTACAAAGGTGATCTCTGGAAAGTGGCCGCTACGGGTGGTGTCGCCACACCGCTGACGTTCCACGAAGCTCATGACTTCATGCCTGTATGGTCCCGCGATAGCAAAACCATCGCCTTTGCGTCGGATCGTTACGGAAACTTCGATGTCTTTACCATTGCCGTCGACGGCGGGGAGGCCAAACGCCTGACGTATCACTCGGCGGCCGAGTACCCCTACGAGTTTACGCCGGATGGGAAGCAGGTCGTGTTTGGTTCTGCCCGCATGGACGTGGCCAGCAACCGCCAGTTCCCGACGGGATCACAACCGGAATTGTACAAAGTCTCCCTACAGGGGGGGCGCGTCGAGCAGCTCTTCACGACGCCCGCTGAGGACGTAAAATTCAGTAAAGACGGCAACAAGCTGGTGTACCACGATAAAAAAGGCGGCGAAAACGCCTGGCGGAAGCACCACGTTTCCTCCATTACGCGGGACATCTGGGTGTACGATGCCAAAGCTAAGAAGCACACCAAACTCACCACCTTTGCTGGGGAGGATCGGAATCCGATTTTCGCCGATAACGATAAAAGTCTGGTATACCTGAGCGAAGGCAACGGCTCCTTCAACGTCTACAAACTTTCGCTGGACAATCCGACGCAGCCGCAGGCCCTGACTTCCTTCAAAAAACACCCCGTGCGGTTTTTGAGTCAGGCTCAGAACGGTACGCTGTGTTTTAGCTACGACGGTGATCTGTATACGATGCAACCCAGCGGTAAACCGCAAAAGCTCAGTATTAGCATCGCCGCCGATGCCCGTAGCAATAATGAAAAGGTACTGCCCGTCAGCGGTGGTGTTCGCGGTATGGCTGTATCACCCAATGGCAAAGAAGTTGCTTTCTTGTTCCGGGGGGAAGTATTCGTCAGCTCCCTCGAAGGGGGTATTACCAAACGTATTACCAACACCCCCGAGCAGGAAACCGACGTCAGCTTCTCGCCCGATGGCAAAGCATTGCTGTACGCGTCCGAACGCGGCAATACCTGGAAAATTTACGAAACCCGGATTACCCGTAAGGAAGAACCCTATTTCTACGCTTCCACGCTGATCAAGGAAACACCGATCATCGACAACAGCAAGGAAAACTACGAGCCGGAGTATTCGCCCGACGGCAAAGAAATCGCCTTTATCGAAAACCGAATGACGCTGAAGGTATACAACATCGCCTCCAAGCAGACCCGTAGTATTCTTACCGATAAGGAGTTATTCTCGATGCGGGATAATGACCAGTACTTCCAGTGGAGTCCCGACAGTAAATGGTTCTTGTTTGATTACAGCATGCCGGGCATCGCCGCCGGAGAAATCGGTATCGTAGAAGCGAGCGGTAAGGGCAAGGTACGCAACCTGACCGAAAGCGGCTTCCAGGATTTCCGGGCCAAGTGGGTTATGGGTGGTAAAGCCATGCTTTGGTTCAGCAACCGCGACGGTCTGCGGGCAGCGGCCATGAGCGGCGGCGGTACCTCAGACGTATACGCGATGTTCTTTACGCAGGAAGCCTTTGACAAGTTTAAACTGAGCAAAGAAGAGGCGGCTCTGGCGAAGGACATCGACGAGAAAAACGCGAAAGCCGATACCACCAAGAAGAAAGACGCCAAAGTTGCCAAGAAAGACAGCGTTAAAAATATCCTGATTGAGTGGGAAGGACTGGCGGATCGGAAGGCGAAACTGACCATCCACTCGGCTTCGCTGGCCGATGCCCTGATCAGCAAAGACGGTGAAACGCTGTATTACCTCGCCCGTTTTGAGAAAGGCTATAACTTGTGGTCGACGAATCTGCGTACCAAAGAAACTAAAATGCTGATTCCGCTGAACTCCGGCGGTGGCTCAATGGTGTGGGACAAAGACCAGAAGAACATTTTCCTGAATACGGACGGTCGCATTGTGAAAATTGATCCGGCTACCTCGAAACAGGAAGGCATCAACGTCAGCGGTGAAATGATGCTGAATACGCTGGCCGAGCGGCAGTTTATGTTCGAGCACGTGTGGCGTCGCACCAAAGAGACCTTCTACACGGGCGGTTATCACGGCATCAACTGGGACAGCTATAAGCCCGATTACGAGAAGTACCTGCCGCACATCAGCAACAACTACGAATTTTCGGAAATGCTAAGTGAATTGCTGGGTGAGCTGAACGTGTCGCATAGTGGTTCTTCGTACGGAAGCTTCAACGCCAATGCCGATCAGACGGCGTCGCTGGGTATTTTCTACGATCCGAATTTTAGCGGAAACGGCATCAAGGTGGAAGAAGTGCTTGCCAACGGTCCCCTGTCGAAGGCGAATCTGAACGTAAAACCCGGCATGATCATCGAGGCTATCGACGGCGAAACGATTACGCCCGCCCGCGACCTGGCCCAGTACCTGAACCGCAAGGCGGGTAAGAATACCTTGCTGACGGTGGTAGACGGCAAAGAACGTCGCGAAATCATTGTGAAGCCCGTATCGCTGGGTGAGGAGAGTGCGCTGCTGTACCGTCGCTGGGTGAAACGCAATCAGGATGAAGTGGAACGCCTAAGCAAGGGTCAACTGGGGTACGTGCACATTCCGGGGATGAACGACGGAGCGTACCGCATGACCTACGAGGAAGTGATGGGCAAGTATGCCGATAAGAAAGGGATTGTTATTGATACCCGCTTCAACGGCGGCGGCGACCTGGTGGCCGATCTAGCGATGTTCCTCTCGGGTAAAAAGTTCATGGATTACACCACGGATACCCGCAGTAACGGCTACGAACCCAACTTCCGCTGGACGAAGCCCAGCATTTCACTGGCCAACGAAGCGAATTATTCTGACGGTCACTGCTACGCCTTTACCGTGCAGGAAATGAAGCTGGGCAAACTGGTCGGTCAGCCCGTACCGGGCACCTGTACCTTCGCGGGTTGGGAATCCCTGCAGGACAACAGCGTTCGCTGGGGCGTACCGCCGCTGGGCGTAAAAGCCATGAACGGCAAATACCTCGAAAACTGGCAAACCGAACCCGACATCAAAGTCTGGAACGACTACGAGCAGGTAAGCACCGGCAAAGATCAGCAGCTGGAAAAGGCGGTTGAGGTGTTGCTGGGTGAGGTGAAGTAAATTATTTGATTGAATTTTTTATTGCCCTGGCTTCTGTGTGGAGCCAGGGTTTTTTTATATTAGCTAACGGCTTTGTTGCATGGCAAGAGTAGCATGAGAAAGTCACGGAGTTATGGCGTTGGGTCGTTCGTTACGGACAGCTATTCAGACAAGTTAAATGTAGTAAATTTCTGAACAGCATGTAACCGTACGTTTATCGCTAGGCAGGCTCAGCGGCTACTGAAAAGGGAAATCAGTGGAAGTAGCAAAAATGGTCTAGTTCAGCCGTTGTCGTATGCCTTTGGAGGAGTATGGCAGATATTAAAAAATATCAAAGTTACGTTCTCAAACTACTCCACAATAGAAGAAGAAGTATCCCGATACCTATCTATGGTTTTCAAAATTTTGTCAGTAGTATCCTCTTTAAATCTAATGCATTCAAGCAAAGTGGTCTGGAATAGTTGACAGGTATTAGCTAAGGTAACAAATCAGGCACGACCCTTGCAGAGTCGTAACCCTGGTACATAGGTAAACGCGCCTTTACTTGTGAACAAAAAGGACCAATGAAACCGCTTTCGTTTCAAGCAAGAGCGTTTATGTAAGAAACGTCGTTCACCATAGTTTGCTGAATGATGCGTAGATTGGTTTCCTTAAGTATCCCAATGTACCAATCCACTTCCTGATGACTAATCTACAAGCACTCAGCCGTTTCTACCTTACCCTGGTTCCTTTTTTAGCCGCCGCTGTAGCTTTAGCAATCGGGCACAGCAAACCCCAACTCTATCTACCCATCTGGCTAGTTCATGCCCTGCTGATGGTCATTGCCGTTAGGCATTTGGGAAAGAATTGCCTAACCAGCCTCGATCCTCAGCAACGGCAACGAGGTGCCATTGCTTTACTGGTGATTATCCCTTGGACCTTTTTTACCGTTTTTGCGGGCATGGGACCTCCGCCCACTTCCATTGCCGACTGGGTGGCCACCGCTACGGAACAACAGATTCGTTATGCATTGTTAATAGCGGGAGGAATTTCAATCACGGCTGGATTTGCGTTACTGGCTAACCAACTTCGACAAAGCGGTGAGAAGACGTACGGCTTACTGGGCTTACTGGCTATGGGTATAGCACTCCCTTTATTTATCCTCAACATGGCGTATTGGGGCAGCTTTTTAGTCGAATCGTTCACCCACTTTTCAGGGGTCTCCATGGCCAAACGACCCGATTGGTATTTGGCCATGCGAGCCCTGTTTACCTGGATAAGTGGGGTGGAGGTTGCCCTGTTTTATCTGGCTACTGCTGGTTTTGCACAAGCACTGCAATCAATTGGCTGGTTCAAGGCCCGAGCTTGCCGGCTTTATCTGATCTTCAGCCTGGCCGGTGCATTGCTGAGTGTGTTGCCCCCTTTTTCGATTGAACCCCTGGTGATTGCCACCTACTTAGTATCTATTCCTGCTTTCCCCTTCATTATGCCCTATTTGATGGGGCTTCATTTATTGAACTTGGCTAATCGTACCCTTCCTATAGTTCAGTAAGGCGAATCTATTATACGCTGTTTTGTCTCATAGCGGAGAGGGTTTCGTGAGCATCTTTATCTTGATTTGTTGAAGTGGGTTATAGTAGTCAACCTAATTGTGATTAGTCAACAGTAATGAAGGAGCAAAAACTGTATGAGTTTGTTGATCGAAAACTAGAAAAACTAGCCATGCTCCTAAGTATCGAGGAGGGACTATTGGGCCTATATCAACTGTTTGAAAATATAAATCACCTTTCCTTTCTAACAATCGCTGATAAGTACTCAATCATTTATGATCTGCTCATTGAAGTTTTATGGCAAGAACTGGCTATATTAGAGGAATTCACTGATCCCCAACTCACCACAAAAGTTAAGGACGTAGATTTGATCGATATTTCATTGATCTTAGACAATCCCAGGTCCTGGAATGTAACGCTCGACCTACCTACTCGCTCTATCTGACCTTGAAAGGTGAGAAATATTTGGACAGTCGTTCTAAAGAGCTGAAGCAACTCGAGGAAAGGTATAAACGGCATTAATTAGTACATTTACCAGCTTGATGAAAGCATTTATATGGCATAAATCAGGTAGTTATACGCTAAAGCTAGTTGGTCTAGCTTAATAAATTTAACCTTTTCTTGACGATACACTACTACTTTATCTTATGAAAGAATTATTGGTTAGTACTCTTCTTATAGCAGCTAGCTTAACGACTACTGCTCAGATAAAAAACCCACTAGCTAATACTGCCTGGCAAGGTACTGTCCATACGAGCAAAGTCGTGGATGTTGTTCTTCGCTATGGAGTAGACACGATGACTATGTATACGGTAGCGGACAAGCAGTTGCTCGAAACGATGACCTATACAATGAAGGGAGATTCGCTGATTTGGAAAAAAATAAGTGGAACTAGTCCCTGTGACACCCAAGCTATTGGGATTTATCAAGTGATAATCAAAAATGAGGAGATGGTATTGAAAGTACTTAAAGATGATTGCCCATTACGAGCAGGTTCATTACTTCCAAAGCCATTCAGGAAAATACCTTACAGTAGTAAATAGATTATACCTTTAGACTTGATTTTCCGTAATTTCCCTTTTTTCTCTTGGCTTGTACAACCGATCGAAATATAACACAGTAAGACTAAATAGAGACTATAATTCATCGCCTATTTCTGTTGTAGAAGTGCATAAATGTTAACCTAGTCTCAATTTTAATTTCCCGCGTTCAGCTTCCAAGGTAAGCGAATTTCAAACTCAACTTGAACTAAAGGAATTCCGTTTGGGAAGTAGGCTAAGTCGTTATTAGGCCAAAAACCAATTTTAGCTGTTTCAGTGAGGGAAGTTAACTCGAACTGATAGCCGCCGGTTGGTAAGAGCCGAGCAGAAGTTTTGCCCTTCATTATCCTACCAGCGAAGTGAAACCAACTGTTGTACAGGTATTGGCCCTTTTCTACCTCTCCGTATTCAACCACTTCTACTTCCTTGTGATAATCAATACCCACTTCCTCGAAGAATACGACTACTTCTGGTGGATAAATGCCCTCTTGTTGAAGGAGGAAGTTCAGACAATAGTTACATCCACAGGTTTGAGCACCCCCCTTATCTATGGCATCATAAACGTCTTTAGTAATTCGTCTATCGACCTCAAACTCCCAATCTTTAAAGTGAATCAACATCCTACTTTTGTTATATAATCAGTTCTATGTTAAGCTATAAATCATTATTGAGGAAAAGTGTTTACAAGTTGATAAGATAATTTCTGTTATCGACATAAACTATAATGCGCTGATATTCATCGATTTATTTGCAACATTCCTTTTAAAAGATAGTATACTATTTAGGTAAACTTAGTTGGAATAATTATAAGCGACTTAATTTTATCATTTTGAAAATGATCTCATGAACAATTCAGCTACCCACGATCAGCGTATCGCCACTATGACATTCTCGTCCGTATACCCGCATTACGTAACGAAAGTAGAAAAGAAAGGCCGCACTCAGGAAGAATTGCATCAGGTCATTGAATGGCTGACAGGATTTGATGATCAGAAAATTCAGGCTCTGATCCATGAAAAAGTATCCTTTGAATCTTTTTTCGAACAAGCCACCCTCAATCCTGACGCTTATCTGATTACCGGAACTATTTGTGGCTATCGGATTGAAGACATTGAAAACCCGCTCACTCGTCAGGTTCGGTATCTGGATAAACTCGTGGACGAATTAGCGAAAGGTCGTGCCCTAGAAAAGATTTTGCGGAATAGCTAGGCAAGGCGATAAAAGGTTCCAAGCGTTAAGTTCTTAGTACATCACTCGAAACAAAGCTTATCATTGCATTTATTTTACCGTTTGAAATGACAGTATAGAAAATGTTAATGGGCAAAAAAAACATGAAATTCATTTATTATAATTTACTAGTTATACTTGTAGTACTTACAAGTTTTTCAAAAGCATCAAAGCCAGACGATCCAATTCCAGAACACGAAACCTTTAAAATTCACTCTAAAAAAGTTGGAGAAGAAAGGACCATTAATGTATGGCTACCCGCAAATTATAAAACAAACACTGATTCATTGCCGGTAATGTATATGGCAGACGGAGGAATACAAGAAGACTTTCCTCATCTTGCTAATACGTTGGCTAAATTGATCCAGGAGAATAAAATAAAGCCTTTAATTCTAGTAGGAATTGAAAATACGCAACGAAGAAGGGATTTGACTGGTTTTACTGAAGTAGAAAAAGATAAAGAAATCGCCCCAGTGGTTGGAGGTTCAGAAAAATTTAGAGCTTTCATAAAAGAGGAACTTTTCCCCGAAATAAACAAACGGTACAGAGTAACACCTAGAAAAAGTATTATCGGCGAATCTTTAGCAGGACTATTTGTAGTAGAAACATTCTTTCTTACGCCTGACCTATTCAATCATTATATTGCGTTTGACCCTTCTCTTTGGTGGAATAATCACTATTTAATCAAAACTACAGAAAAGTATTTAAACGATTTTTCTAAAACAGAGAAACGGATTTGGTTTGCGGGTTCAAATACAGAAGGCATTTCACAATATACCGATGAGTTGGCAAAAATCTTCCAGAAAAAAAATCTCTCAACAGTACAATGGAATTATTCACCCGAGCCAAAAGAAAAACACAACACCATTTTTAGAGCGACAAAAGAAAAAGCAATTATTTGGACATTAAATAAAACGGAATAAAAGCTGAACATACATTCTGATTTTACCGCCGTTGTTAGTGTTTAGCAAAGCATCACTAGTAACGGCGGGTCTGTTCTTGACGCTAACCGAAACATTCCTTGACGCAAGGAAATTTTTATTAATAATGTATATAAATTACATACCTTACTAGGTATTGCTTAAAATAAAGGAGCTAATAGTCTAGCTATCTCCTAAGAAAAGATTTATTAATTCATAAATTGAATATGAAAAGAACTATCTACAATCCTGCACTAAAGGAAACCATTGTATTCGTGACTACTTCTGAAGAAACTTCTGGGGCGTACTCTGAACTTGAAATTTCTCTGGAACCGGGTGGTGGGAATCCCATGCATTATCACAAAGCGTATACGGAACTATTTACCGCACAGGAAGGCATATTGGGCATGGAATTGAAGCACGGGAAGAAGATATTTTTGAAGCCGGGAGAATCGTATTTAGTAAAAAAAGGAGAAAATCACCGGTTCTTTAATCAGAACGACCATCCTATTACGTTCACCAACAAGGTAGTGCCTGGTTCTACGGGTTTGGAGAATACACTAAGAATTCTGTGTGGCTTAGCTCAGGATGGACAGTATTCAAAGGCGAATATTCCCAGGAATATCTATCATATGGGAATAGGTGCGGTGATGAGCGATATGCGGTTGACGGGTCTGGCAGGACTCCTCACTACGCCCTTGGTTAGAGTGCTGGCTTACCTGGGACGTAAGAAGGGTATAGAAGAAGCTCTGATTCAAAAGTATTGTGTATAACCCTAAGTAATGCTCCCGCCATTATTGGTGTCTAGTGAAGCGTCACCAGCAACTTTGCCAGGTGAATCCTCTATTACTGCGTTTGTTGGTACTTTAGGTTTACATCCGCTCTTTCTTTCCTTTCACGATTCCTTTTAAGTTCTATAGAAGTAACCTGCTGAGTTAGGCTTATATCCATCGGGTGAGCAGCAGACAACAAAACCCCAGGGTTAGCGGTTTTATTGGCATGAAAGCCCATACCTTGAAACAGAACTCCGTGCGAACGATCGAAATCGTCAAAGTGACGGAGAACGAGCGTTTTCCTTATACCGATGCGGTTTCCGTGGAAGAGCCGTTGGAAATCAGAATTTCCTATGAGGATCAGGCCACACCGATCACCAAAAACATATCCGTAACGATGCGGACGCCGGGCGACGATGCGGAGCTGGCCCTTGGATTCTTATTTACGGAAGGCATTCTTTCGGATTCGCAGCAGATCCGGAGTGTTGATCATGCTCGGGCGGCATGTTCCCGTAATGCTGAGAATGTGATCATCGTTGAGCTTGCCGCGGGTTTTGTGCCCCAACTGATGCATGCCGATCGGAATTTTTATACTACTTCCAGCTGTGGCGTTTGTGGCAAAGGCTCCATCGCTTCCATCCGAACGGTCAGTGCCTTTCAAAAACTGGACCAAAAGCCGCAGCTCATTCGTCTCGAAACGATTTATCAGCTCGCTGAAAAATTACAAACCTTCCAGAGCAATTTCAGTGCTACCGGTGGCATCCACGCGTCAGGACTTTTTGATTTTGAGGGTAATCTGCTGGCCCTGCGGGAAGATGTCGGAAGGCACAATGCCCTGGATAAACTCATTGGAAATGCTTTGCTTACCGGGCAAATACCGCTCAGGGATCGTATTTTGGTACTAAGCGGCAGAGCCAGCTTCGAGCTGATTCAAAAAGCAGCCATGGCCGGTATTTCGGTGGTAGCAGCGATCGGAGCTCCTTCGAGTTTAGCCGTGGATCTGGCCAAGGAATTTGATATTACTTTACTGGGATTTATGCGTCATAATCGATTCAATATGTATCATGCTGGAAGCCCTTTTCAAATCGGAGAATAGCATGCGATCGCTTGAATAAACCGTATCCTGGCAACCATACATCGTGTGATTGATAGTAAATGGAATGGGGTTAACTACTGGAAAATTGATTCAGAAAGGAATTCTTACTGGTGAAAGGTTACTAGTTAGCCGAGAGCTTTTATCCGTATCTCTACCCCCGCAGAAGACCAGAGTACTAGTGCCCAAACGTAACTATCCTCTTTAATGAAAGCCTTATGAAAACGAATGAAAATGATAAAAAGATAGCTGATCCTACCAGTCTATTGCCTGCCGCAGAACCTCCGCATCAGTTATTGGATTTAAAACACAAATCACCTAAAAGCTGGGCCGCCGGTGCTCCGGCCGTCAAGCATTCGGTGGAGCAGTTGGTAAAAAATGATTCGGTACTTCGGGGTGGAAAAGCGTTGTTTGCCATGAATCAGTTTGGCGGCTTCGATTGCCCCAGCTGTGCCTGGCCCGATCCCGATGATGAGCGTTCCCGATTGGGCGAGTACTGCGAAAGCGGAGCCAAAGCACTCGCCGAGGAAGCCACTTCCAAGAAGATTGGGGCAGACTTTTTCAAAGAAAATTCATTATACGACTTGTCCCAACGGTCTGATTATGAAATTAGTCAGTTGGGTCGAATCGCAGAACCAATGTATTTGCCCCAGGGCGGAACGCATTACCAGCCCATCAGCTGGGAAAGGGCCTTCGCTAAAATTGCTGAAAAGTTAAACGGTCTGGCTTCCCCCAACGAGGCCATCTTCTATACCTCGGGAAGAACGAGTAACGAGGCCACCTGGGTCTATCAATTATTCGCCCGCGAATTCGGTACCAATAACTTCCCGGATTGCTCCAATATGTGTCACGAAACCTCTGGCTACGCCCTGACCCGGTGCATTGGTATTGGCAAAGGGACCGTGAAGCTGGAAGATTTCTACGATTCTGAACTCATCATCATCATCGGACAAAATCCGGGTACCAACTCTCCGCGGATGCTTTCGGCCTTAGCTCGAGGGAAGAAAAATGGAGCGAAGATTATGGCCATCAATCCGCTACCGGAAGCCGGTTTGATGGGCTTTAAAGATCCGCAAAGTCCGAGTGCCCTGCTCAGGAAACCGCTCGAATTGTCCGATTTGTATCTTCCCGTTAAAATCAACGGAGACATGGCCCTGCTGAAAGCCCTGCAAATACTGTTGCTGGAAGAGGAAGCCAAAAATCCCGGGAAAGTGCTCGATCATGAATTCATCGCGAATAAAACGGCAGGTTTTGACGACCTGGCGGAGGAGTTAAAGCAGTATGATCTAAATTTTCTTTCGGAGGCCTGTGGCGTTTCGATTGAAAAACTGAGGGAAGCGGCCCAAATGATTGCCGCCCGAAAACGAATTCTGATTGCCTGGGGAATGGGAATCACGCAGCAGCACAATGGCGTGGAAATGATCTACAACATCGTGAATCTGTTGCTGATGAAAGGCAGTATCGGAATCAAAGGGGGAGGTGTGTGTCCCGTGCGTGGTCATAGCAATGTGCAGGGCAACCGAACCTTACTGATCAATCACCATCCGACTAAAGAGCAACTGGACAAACTGGAATCCTTTTACGGGTTTAACGTTCCCAGAGCGGGTGGTTACGATGTGGTGAAGGCCCTGAAAGCCATGCACGAGGAGAAGGTGAAATTTATGTTCTGCATGGGCGGAAATTTCCTATCCGCCGCTCCCGATACTACCTATTCCGCCGAAGCAATGCGAAAGCTGGAAATGTCCGTAATCGTTTCCATCAAGCTGAATCGAAACCACTTGGTTCACGGCAAAGAAGCCTTGATCCTTCCGGTAATTTCCCGAAGTGAAAAAGACCTAGTAAATGGAGAGCTGCAACACGTGAGTACGGAAAACTCAATGGGCGTAATCGAGTCGTCACGTGGCGTACTGGAACCCATTTCGGAACACCTGATCAATGAAACGCACGTGGCTTGTCGAATGGCGAAAGCGGTTTTGGGTGAACGTTCCGTGATTGATTGGGACCGTTTTATGAACAGTTATGACGCCATTCGTGAGGATGTGGAGCAGTGTATTCCGGGCTTTGAAAGGTATAATGAACGCGTCGTGCAAAAGGGTGGGTTTTATCTGCCGAACGCCGCCAGAGATGGAAAATTTAACAGCGAACCGTACCCGGGAAAAGCAGCGTTTAACGTAACCCCAATTCCGGATAATACGCTGGCCGACGACGAATATCTGATGGGAACGACCCGAACACATGATCAATTCAATACCGTTATTTATGGTTTAGACGATCGATACCGCGGGATTTTCAATGAACGGAGAGTGGTGATGATGAACGAAAAAGATATGGCGAAAGCCGGACTCAAAGAAGGCGATAAAGTGGATTTGTTCAATTACGATGATGGAATCGAGCGTGTTGCTCCATTATTTATCGTTGTAAAATATTCGATTCCGCAAAAAAGTACGATGACGTATTTCCCGGAAGCCAATGTTTTGGTATCCATTAACAATGTGGTAAAAGGGGCGAATATGCCGGCATCCAAGTATGTTAAGATTAATATTCGTAGGCATAAGCCTGAACTGGATAAGACGATAGGTTAGTAGGCAAGGAAAGCAGCTGAACCCTATCTTTTGAAATCTGCCCCTAGCAGATTTCAAAAGATAGGGTTCAGCTGCTTTAAACGTTACTTGAAAATGATAATTTTCTACTTTCTTCACTTACAGATCAAAACTTTCCCAGAAAAACGTACGAATAATGCATTACTATCAGCGACTGACTTTCGCTGATCCTGCAAAGTGCATTCGCAATCGTATACCGCTGTACTCCACATCTTCGTAAAGGACCGTACTAGTAGTCAGCTGCGTTTACCAGGATTACTGAAGCTACTTTGTCTATTACTACAACCCATTCCTAAGGCCAGATTAACTCAATCTGAGATGGTTTATGCAAAGAACTTTGTATTTCAAAGTATATACATTTATCTTTATTGCGATAAGTGGCTATTAGAGTATTAGTTATGTCTGCCATAACCCAAAATGAAGTGGAGATTTATAGGGAAGGGGGGCTCTATACCTTCATAGCTAGCGTGTACTCGAAAAAGAAGCGACCTACGAACTTATGGGATAGGACGAATGGATAGGATAAGAAGTTATACAACACATCATTTAGCGGTAATGACCTGTAAGAACCTATTATTGTTCACTAACCTGTTTGAAAGTAAAGAGAATTATAGGCTTGGAGTGAAAATTATCTTTCTAAAAAACTAGCATCTGCTAACTATTCGAATTGAATAAAATTTATAAATAAGAACATTTACATGTTGTGAAAATAAACGTTCTATTGATTCATTAGGTATGACTATATTATTCTAATTATATTTTCACTTCGATGGAAAGTATTGTCGTCTTTTTAATCCCCTTGAGTATTCTTTATTTATTTAGTATTCCTGTCTATTATCTAATCCAAAGCTTGTTGAAGAAACGGATTACAAATAAAAAAATACGAATATTAATACTTTGGTTATTGACGATTGTATTTACGCCTGTATTTTTTATAAGCTGTATCGTCCTATTTTTTATGGTTATAAATTATTATCCTAAACATGCTTTTACAGCCAATAGGTGGGCTACAGAAAAAGATACGCGTTATGAAATAGAGGATGATCTTATCGATAGTAAATTATTAATCGGAAAATCAAAGGCGGAGGTTATTCAACTAGTAGGATTGGAGGGTAATGATATAAAAAGTGATTCTTGGAGGTACTTTACGGGAAGAAAGCCAGGTTTAAATTTTAGGTCCTCCGTATTAAAAGTAGATTATAAAGCTGGAAAAGTGAAAAAAGCGGAAAGGGTAGTACTTGCGGATTAATAAACTTATATGGTATAAGAAACCTTTACGTTGGCCCGAACAGGCGATGGCTGCAACACCGTTGGATACGTATTAGGACGGGGTGCTCGATTGCCGTGAGGAAGCGAATGGTCTGGATCCTAATAATGCGGAGGATCGCAATACGATTCATAAGAGCGGATATACTAGGCTCGAAATCTATCTGAATACGTTGTAATTCAGCCAGATAGGTATAAAATAAAAAGCCGATCAGTGATCATCGGCTTTTCTAGTAGCGGGAACAGGACTCGAACCTGTGACCCTTGGGTTATGAGCCTAACCAACACGGGTTTGATTTATTTCAAAAAGTGGTTTTCTGGTTAAAATAAGCGTTTTTTTGTCTTTCTATAAGCCTATATTGATACACGTTAAACCATAAAAATGTTTAAGGTATATAAGTTCCTGCCAATAAGGATAAGGGCGTATGGCAACCATAAAGTTAGTTCTTTGTATCATCCTAAAATAAGATGACAATTAGTTAGATAAGATTTATAGCCTTAGAGATATTCTCGAAGGCTTTTTATGCACATCATTAGGAGTCAACCTATTTAGGCTTAGGTGAGGCCTTTTGTTGTTATAAATTTCAACCGATTCCTTGATGGGCAATTCCAGCTCTATACTGGTATTAAAGCATTTCGATAAAGAACTCGCTCGAATTGATTAAATTTCATAGCATCAAATATGAATTTTGGCCCATTAGGCTGTTCCCAAATTCATTGCATGAGGTATAATGCTTGGTTCTATAACTCAGTATTAAAGCAAAAGTGAGTTATAGAAAATCTTTTTATAACTCACATTATCGCATGAAGGGACTAGGGTTATGCTTTGGGGAGCTTTTCGGCAATGCCAGATTGGCATTACCTTAACTTTCAAGATACGTTTAATCAGAGCTCTGTGCATGAGGGATTTAGGGGCAGAAAGAGCTCAGTATTATTAGAACAGGTGTAGTTAATTCCTTGCTTAATGTTAAGCCAAGAAAATAGGATAATGCGGGGGGGTAACTAATATCCTTGAGCTTTTATCTTGCCTCCATGCAACTCCTATTTTGGAGCCAATCGCATCGACCTATCTCAATACGCTAAAACACCAGGTTGCTGCGAATAATTCAAGATGCCTTATCAATGCGTTTATTGAAAAGTTAAATCTTTAGATAAAGCGCCCAACTAGTAACAAAAAGAACGGCAGTAGCCCACGCTACTGCCGTTCCAGTTAGATCCATTCCGCTTACAATAACTCACCCATCCCGAATACCGTCAATCCTTTGGCAAATTGTTCGGCTACGGCCTGGTTGGCGGCGTTGATGTAGGGGCCGGTGATCGGGTCAACCACGGTGCGTAAGGGCCGGGTGCCTTTGGGTGTTTCGATGAGTCTTACAATGGCGTCGGCCACGTCTTGCGGGTTAGGGTTTTTGGCCTGCATCTCTCCTCCCAAAGCAGCTATCATTTTATTAGGTATTTCTGCAATAGCGCCGTATCCCTCAAAGACACCCTGATCCGATGCGGGGTTATTCTTTTGTTGCATTTCGGTAGGAAAAGCGCCCGGCTCCACGATGGACACGTCAATGCCTAGACGCTTGACCTCGTAATGAAGGCCTTCGCTGATCCCTTCCAGTGCAAATTTGGAGGCGGCATAAATGGTAGCGAACGGGAAGGATACCCGGCCAAAGCCGCTGGTCACGTTAATGATTAGTCCATCGGCCTGTTTTCGCATGGCGGGCAGCACCTGTTTGATCAGTCGCCATGGGGCATAAACATTGATATCAAAAGTGGTGTGCACATCGGCGGTGGTAAAGCTCTCGGCCACACCGGTCATGCCGTAACCGGCGTTGTTGACCAGGACATCAATAGCGCCTTCTTTGGCCAAAATGGTTTCAACGGCCTGCTTCACGCTCTGCTCGTCGGTGAGGGTAACGTCCAAAACCGTTACGTTTGCAATGGCCGCAAGAGCCTGGGCTTTATCGGCGTTACGTCCCTGGGTATCGCGCATGGTGGCGTATACCTGGTGCCCTAAAGCGGCCACGCTGTGAGCAGTAAGCCAGCCAAAACCACTATTTGTTCCCGTTATCAATACAATCTTCTTGCTCATCTTTCTTCGTTTTAAATGAATAAGCAAAGGTTGAAAACGGCAACAAGAAAATTTTTATCATATGGTAAAAAGCACCGTTAGCGGATATTACGGCGTATACGGCTCAACGATTGCTGGGTGATACCCAGGTACGAGGCCACGTGCGAAAGTGGGATGCGATTAACCAGGTTGGGGAACGCCTCAATGAACGAAAGATAACGCGTGGTAGCGTCCTCAGAAACCAGGGGACTGCGCCGCTCCATGGCCAGGGTCAAGCACTTTTTTACCATGTTGGCCTTCATCATTTCCCAGCCCACAATGGTGTTGGATA
This sequence comes from Siphonobacter curvatus, assembly GCF_002943425.1. Classification (NCBI taxonomy): domain Bacteria; kingdom Pseudomonadati; phylum Bacteroidota; class Cytophagia; order Cytophagales; family Cytophagaceae; genus Siphonobacter; species Siphonobacter curvatus. The sequence continues at coordinate 335,866 of NZ_PTRA01000004.1, read as the reverse complement.
TCTCGTCCCAGGCCTTTTTATTGAAAACTAGTACTTTACAGTCAGTAACGGCCTGTACATATTCCGACGCTACGATCTGCGATTCGAACTTCTGGTTATCGACGACAAAGTTGCCTTCGTCCACAAAATAATTAGTGATTTCTTCTCCCTTGTTATTATAATAGCAAAAGCGGAATACCCCTTCCAAGACGAACGCCACGTATCGGGGCACCTTTCCGGCTTCGGACAGGTAATCCTCTTTTTTGAATTCGAGCATTTCAACCTTGCTTAGCAAGAACTCGATCTGCTGTTTGTTCAAATCACCAAATTGCAGGATAAAATTTATGAGCGCTTCCATCCGGTAAAGGTAGTATACAGCGCGAAGCCCTCATTTAACATAGGGTAAAAAGGGAGTGGGCTGGTGGCCAGGGATCAAAATATTGAAATGACACTGAGCCCCCGGTCAAGTGATTTAAAGAAAAGATCTCGATTCTCAAATAGCTCTACCGGATCGGACGTCTTCACGGTATTGACGGCTGACAATGATGTTCCGTTCATCGGGGATGGTGATTTGCTTGCTTCTCATTACGACATATTACGACAGTTTCGCGACAATTTTAGTCGATACAGGTCCAATTGAAGGAAGCCATGTAATATCTTTCTGATGCTCAAAGCAGTTCCTAGACATAGGTATCAAAACTTCACCTTACCGCCCAGAGAGATGAAAAAGGAAATTTTTTTCATACGCATACCAACGTATACACATGCACCAAAATGGGCTCCGCTTTCCTCTTTTGTTAGCTGATTTCTCATCTAAGGCTTCCACTCACCAGGCCTTTTGCTCCCTCTTCTACACGCTCTAACTAAAAGGAGAAGCACATTCCATAGGGGGCTGTACTGATACGCTCTTAAGTACGCCCCAGCTTCTATGATCTCATTTCTATTTCAGCGAGTTGTAAACGGTTGTTCATTGATAGTTCTCGGGACTAGACTATTAATCCACATGCCGGCTATGGCCGAACTTGCTGTTGTTGCCCAGAAAAATTCGCAATTTCAGGGCTAAGGCTACTGTTCCATATTATACCTTCATAACCGCTCGCCTCTTTTCGCTTCCATAATCCTGAATGGATGCATCTGCCTGGTAACCATATCATCCGCGTGAAAGTCGATAACGCAGTTTATGGCAAAATCGCTAAAGGAAGCAAGTTCGTTCAATTCAACATCCGGTAGTCATTTGGGGTAGTGCCTGTTTTTTGTTTGAATAAGCGAGTGAAATTTTGCGGGTATTTAAAGCCTAATTCGTAGGCTATTTCGCTCACTGATTTATCCACGTCCAGTAGCCTCTCTTTGGCTATATCTAACACTTTTGATTGAATGTATTCCTGAGCTGACCTACTGGTTTCTTTCTTGATCAAATCGCCAAAATAATTGGAGGATAAATGTAGGGCCCTGGCGCAATAAGCTACCGAAGGAAAGCCCACAAGCTGCGGCTGATCAGATGAAAAATAATCTTTCAATAATCTTTCAAACCGTTCCAGGACTCCCCTGTTTGCATTTTCCCGGATCATGAACTGGCGGTCATAAAAGCGGGTACAATAATTGAGCAGTAACTCGATGTTGGATGCAATCAGTACTTTGCTGTGTTTGTCTAGATTCTGATCGAGTTCATATTCAATTTTTGCGAAGCAATCCGTTACAATCGCCTGCTCTTTATCGGAGAGGTGAAGCGCTTCATGTACATCATAAGAAAAGAAAGAATAATTCTGAATATGTTTACCCAACGGAGTGCCATTTATCAGGTCGGGATGAAAGAGCAAGATCCAGCCTTTGCCCGTACCTGGCTCAACGGCGGGCTCGACCGCTATCACCTGTCCGGGTGCAACAAATATCATACTGCCTGCCTGGTAATCATAGTGGCTTCTGCCATAGCGTAATTGGCCATTATCCCCTTCTTTCAGACTTACTGCATACAAACCAAAGTTGAATGATTTGGCGGGCATGGGCTGCGCTTTTGCGAGGTTAATTACCGCAACCAGAGGGTGTTCTGTCTTGACACCGCGGATGTTATTGTATTGCGCGATGCTACCAATTCTTACAATCTCCTTCATACCTACAAATTTAGAACTCTTTAACGCTACAAAAATACAGCGTCCTGCAAGCCATTTCCCGAGCTGCTATTGCAATCAGTAATAGTGCTATAAGAACCCGTAATCGGGATATAAAACGGCACGACCATTCTGCACAATTTTGCAGCATAAATCATATAATGTAGAAAATGAAAAAACGAACCTTAGGAACCTCGGGATTCGAAGTGTCCGAGCTCGGTTTTGGCTGCATGGGATTAAGCCATGGGTACGCTAACCAGCCTGACCGTAAGGAAGCCATTCGCGTGTTACGCGATGCCGTAGAACAGGGTATCACTTTCTTTGATACTGCGGAGGTCTATGGCCCCTATACCAACGAAGAAATCGTCGGTGAGGCTCTGGAGCCGTTTAAGGGAGAGGTGGTGATCGCCACCAAATTTGGATTCAAGAATGGGTCGAATGCTGCACTCGACAGTCGCCCGGAGACCATACGTAAAGTGGTAGACGCCTCCCTCAGGCGCTTGCGCATCGATACGATTGATCTGCTCTACCAGCACCGTGTGGACCCGACCGTACCCATTGAGGAGGTTGCTGGTACGGTGAAAGATCTCATTGCCACAGGTAAGGTAAAGCACTTCGGGCTGTCAGAGGCCGGGGCCGTAACTATCCGTAAAGCCCACGCGGTGCAACCGGTGACGGCGCTGCAGAGCGAGTATTCACTTTGGTGGCGCGAACCCGAAGAAAAGGTTTTTCCTGTACTGGAAGAACTTGGGATCGGTTTTGTGCCCTTCAGCCCACTCGGTAGAGGATTTCTGACTGGAAAAATGACTGCCGACACGCAGTTTGCAAAAGAGGATGGCAGGAGTTACTTCCCACGCTTTCAGAAAGAAAATATGGAAGCCAATCAAGCCTTTGTAGATATTCTCGACCGGGTTGCCAAAGTGAAAGGCGCCTCCACTGCACAGGTAGCGCTCGCCTGGATTCTTGCACAAAAGCCATGGATCGTTCCTATCCCGGGTACCACAAAATCGGAACGCTTGAAGGAAAATATAGGCGCAGGGGTTTTGAAACTTTCTCCACTCGAGCTAAGCACTATCAGTGAGGCTGCAGATAGCATTGAAGCCAAGGGCGGGCGGTATCCGGAAAGCTTGGACCAGGTGATAGACAGGGAAGCATAGCCATTGGTGCGATCCAAGTGATGCAGTTTCCATCTAGGTAGCCAGTGCTATGCATAGAGCCGGCTACCTAGATGGCAGCGGAGCTGCACTATCAACAAACCTGGATAATTCGTAACCCCAAGGAACGTGGTTCGGCATACCTTCACTAATAACAAAAGAGATCGATCTAACGTAATGAACCTAACCTTAAATAACGGCGTCCAAATGCCGCTTCTCGGTTTTGGCACTTACTTGCTTAAAGACGGTTTAGTCTGTGAGCAGCGTGTACTAAATGCTTTAACTATTGGTTACCGACTGATCGATACCGCTGCAGCCTACTATAATGAGCAATCTGTGGGCAAGGCAATAAAAAAAAGCAATGTCAAACGGGAGGAAATTTTTGTGACCACAAAATTTTTGCCAGCGGTTCCGGGCTATGAAAAAGCAAAGCGCGCCTGTGAAGCATCACTAAAAAATATGGGTCTTGACTATATTGATCTTTACTTGATTCATCTTCCCCAAGGAGATATAAATTCCTCCTGGGATGCAATGATAGACTTATATAAAGAAGGTAAGTTAAGGGCGATAGGGGTAAGTAATTTCAATTTAAACGAGATTCAGGATTTAGCGAAGCATCATAGTGTGATACCAGCGGTCAATCAGGTAGAGACCCACCCATTTTCCCAAAAGAAAGAGATGCAGGAAGCTTTAAAATCTCAAGGTATCCAGTTGGAGTCATGGGCACCCTTTGCCCAGGGTAAAAACAATCTATTTAATAATGAGCTGCTAAAAGCGTTTTCAAAAAAGTATAACAAGAGCGTTGCCCAAGTGGTGCTGCGATGGTTAATTCAAAGAGAAGTTGTGGTCATCCCCAAATCAGCAAATCTGAAAAGGATACATGAGAATTTTGCGGTATTCGACTTTGCATTGTCTGCTGAGGATATGGCAATGATCCAATTGCTGGATAAGGGCCAGGGACTCATTTACAATGTCTAACCCCGTTTTAATGGGTGTGAAAACATGAGCAAGCACTAGAAGTAGCAAACGCTTCTGTAGGTATCAAAGAAACCAAGCTAAAACATGTGGCCAAAAAGTGCAAGGGAACAATGAAAAAGGCAGCCACATAAAAATGTGGCTGCCTAATTTTTAGAGTAGCGGGAACAGGACTCGAACCTGTGACCTTTGGGTTATGAGCCCAACGAGCTGCCAACTGCTCCATCCCGCGGTGTTTTGTGATACAAAGGTAAACACTTTTTCTCGAATAGCTAATTTTTTTTTACTATTTATGAAAATACTTTTTCTGCGAGCCAAGGCGAAACGGCTTTGGTAGGCGAAGCAGATAGATAATTTACATTTATACTTTGAAATACAAAGAACTTTGAAATATATTTGAAGTAGCTTATTTTACAACTTCATGGGTATCGCTTCTAAACTCGATCACTTGCATTATCAGGCTCGTAGAAACCGATGGCTACAGTACTTTGCTGTTTTCAATCGCATCGGACTGGCTGCTGGATTTCTGCCTTCGGGCTTCGTAAAAATCATGGGGGAACGCTTCACCACTTTATCCAATAATCATCCGATGGGCCGTTATTTGGAGGCTTTTCACCATACGGGTTTTTATTATCCTTTTGTGGGGGGGATGCAAATGCTGGCCGCTATTATGCTATTAATTCCTCAGACGGCTACGCTTGGGGCCGTTATCTATTTTCCAATCATCCTGAATATCTGTATACTTTCCCTGGGCGTATGTTTTGATGGATCGCTCCTCTCTTCACCTTTAATGGTACTAGCTAATCTATACCTGCTTTGCTGGGATTATCATAAACTTAAATACCTGTTGCCTTTTCATTCCGCGAGTCTTCGTCAGGAATTGCCTCAATCCGGGGAGCGGCTCAACCGCTTTCCGGTAAAGTTTTTTGCAGGGGTAGTACTGGGCATTGGACTTGTGATGGTAAGCATCCGGTTTGGATATACCATCAAACCTCATAATACGATCACTGATTGCGTACGACAATGTGCGGATAGTGCTAATCCGGAGGCTTGTCAGCAGTATTGTGATTGCATTCACACGCAGGGTCAGCCCTATGAAAAGTGTGTGGAAATGTATCGAAAGGCAATACAATGAAAGATATGGTTGAATAAGGGGTCGAGCTTAGGGCTGTGTTTTCGAATCGGGTGTTACCAATCGCCCGTGTCTATTCCCCCATGATCCGTAATTAAGAATTGCATGATACTGCTCAGACCTTTCAGGACGAATAGCGAAGTAGGCTAGAAAAGTTTTAGGTTGAATTTGAAGATGCGTATCGGTTTCAAAACTTAATGGATTCATAACGGTACAGAGCCTTGTGCTGAGAGAAAGGCTGGTACATTTGCGGGCAATCTGCATTATAGGGGTCCTCTATCCCTTGTTCATCAACCATTACCTAATTCATGAAAGCTATTCTGGCGGACCGCAGTTTTCGCATTTCTATTCTGGTTACGCTTCTTTTTCTCAGTACGGGTATTGCGTTTCTCTTCCTGGGCCTGGTTAATTACAGCTGGGTTCTCTTTATCCTGTTACCCGTTGTTTTAGGAATTGCTATCGGGGCCATGCCCAACAAAAAGTACCTGCTCTGGGGGGCAATCGGCACAACCGTGATCGTGCTGCTAGCCCTGTACACACCCGGTTTATCGGGCTTACTTTGCATTGTCATGACCCTGCCTCTGATCGTGCCCTTGATTTTCTTTGGCTACGTGCTATCGCATCTGGTCAAGCGGTATGATCGGATGAAAAGCACCGATCGGGTATCGGTCCTGTTGCTTCCCCTGATTCCGTTCCTGATTGCCGCCCCTGCGGAACACTTTCTAAAGACGGATCAAGAAGCCATTATTGAAGTACGGACGGAGCAAGTCTTCCCTTACACGCCCGAACAGGTGTACGACGCCATCAAATCCGTCGATACGCTTGATGCCGAAAAGCCGTTTTTGATGCATTTTGATTTACCGATTCCCGTGAAATGTGTCCTGGAAAAAGAAGCAGTCGGGGGACTACGGACCTGTTATTTCAAGGGCGGTAAACTCAGTAATGCCGACTTTGGAGGAGGCACGATCGTTGAGAAAATCACTGAACTAGAGCGAGGCAAAGTACTGAAAATGGACGTTATTGATTACAATCTCATTGGCCGTAAATGGCTGGGTTTCAAAGAAGCCATCTATTACTTCGACGCCGTAGAGGGTAAGGCCTGTAAATTAACCCGAATTACCACCTATACGTCCGTACTGACGCCCCGCTGGTACTGGGAACCCCTGGAAAAACTCGGGATCCGTCAGGAACATGATTACGTATTTGCTAACCTCACGAAAGACCTCAAACGTTAGTAAAGTGAGACAGCTCTGGCTAGACCTCTCTGGTTCTCAAGGTTAAGGAATCTAGCATACGATCCGTATACTTGTAAGGTTAAATTATATGTAGATACAGATAATTTTCAAAAGATCTAAACCTTTCTGCTGGTAAGAGGGTTATTTAGTAAGTACAATTACTATAATGATATGAAAAAGCTAGAAAACAAAGTAATCGTCATAACGGGTGCAGGCATGGGTCTAGGCCTGGCTACTGCCCTGGAAGCGGCCAAAGAAGGAGCCTTCCTATCGTTAGTGGATTATAATGCTGAAGCCTTGGAAAAGGCCCAGCAGCAGATTAAAGAAAGCTATCCGGAAGCGAAAGTGCTGACCGTCGTAGCGGACGTTTCGAGCGAAGAGGCCGTCAAAAATTATGTTGAGGAAACCGTAAATGCATACGGTCGGATCGACGGTTTTTATAATAATGCAGGTATTGAGGGGCGTCAGGCTTCACTGACGGATTACGATCTGAACGTATTCCAGAAGGTGATCGACATCAACCTGATGGGTGCGTATTATGGGCTACGTTACATCATTCCGGTCATGCAAAAGCAGGAGTACGGACGCATTGTGAACGTGGCTTCCGTCGGAGGTATCCGGGGTGTGATGAACCAAACGCCTTACGTTGCTACCAAACACGCCGTTAGTGGCATCACCAAGAATGCCGCACTCGAATACGGTCGGTTTGGTATCCTGACCAACGCCATTGCTCCGGGAGCTATTCTGACGCCGATGGTAGCTGAGGCCTTCCGTCAAATTAATGCTGAAGATCCGAAAAAGGCCGAAGCCGAATACGCATCGTTTAACCCCACCAAACGGCTGGGTCAGCCCGAAGACGTAGCCAAGCTGGTCGTTTTCCTATTGAGCGAAGATTGTGGCTATGTGAATGGCCAAACCATCGCCATTGATGGGGGACAGTCGAATGCTTATGGCTTCGTATAAAGTTCATAGTTAACGCGTGGATTCCACTTTGTAAAAATCCCGTCAACGCTGGTTGACGGGATTTTTGCTTAATAGCTATCTCAAACTATAGGTAGTATGTATTAACTATTTCATATTAAAGATATGCATGGTTTTTGGAAAAAGACAAAATTTAATATTATTTTAATATATAAACTTAATATAAGATTTTTCTAATAACTTATTTGGCAGATTTTTATTTACCTGCAAGTAAACCTAGTTTTAAGGCTCTTTCGGATTCCTTAACCACTATAAATTTACTTGTTCTATGAGTAAATCTCTACTCAGCTTTCTGTTGCTATTTCTGACAGGGGGCGTTCTCTATGCACAAACTATTGTAAAAGGGGTTGTTACCTCTTCACAGGAAGGGGTACCTCTACCGGGAGTCAGCGTGGCCGTGAAGGGCACTACTACCGGAACCGTTACCAATGCCGAAGGACGTTATACGTTAAGTGTCCCCAGAGGACAGACGATTCTGGTCTTCAGTAACATCGGTTTTACCAAGTCCGAAATCGACATTACCAACAAAACCACGGTTGATGTCATCCTACAGGAAGAATCGCAGGTACTCAATGAAGTAATGGTTGTGGGTTACGGTACCGTCAGTAAGGAAACGCACGTCGGATCGTCCGCTCAGGTTAAAGCCATCGACATTGCCAAGCGGCCCGTATCCAATGCCCTCAACGCACTCGTGGGAGCGGCTCCGGGCGTTCAGACCAGCCAGTCGGGCGGGGCACCGGGTTCGGCCCCTACCATTCGCGTTCGGGGATTCGGCTCGATTTCGGCCTCCAACTCTGCCCTGTACGTGGTAGATGGCGTGCCTTTCAACATGAATACCAGCAGTCTTAATCCGGACGATATTGAGTCAATCAACGTGCTCAAAGATGCCTCTACAACGGCCATCTATGGATCAAGGGGAGCCAATGGGGTCATTCTGATTACAACGAAGAAAGGAAAGAATAATCGCAATAATCTGAATTTCAACGCATCCGTCGGTACCATTTCCCGGGGTTTGCCCGAATACGAAACGGTTTCGGCTCAGGAATACTACCCCCTGATGTGGGAAGTACAGCGGAACACCCTGCAATACGGTTCGCTGAGAATTCCACAAGAAGTAGCCGGAAGCATTGCTGCTGGTCAGACTACTCAATATCTGGGAAGAAACTATACGGGCATCTACGATCTGTTGAAGTACAATCCCTTCAATGTGGCGAATAATCAGATTGTTGATGCGAATGGGGTATTGAATCCCAATGCCCAGTTGCTGTATCCCGAAGATCTGAATTGGGTCAAAGCCATTCAGCGGGGTGGACAGAGCCGTCAGAATTACAACATCTCCTACGACGGAGGAGCGAATAAATCCGATTACTTCGCCTCGGTTGGGTATACGAAAGAACAAGGCTATTTACTGAAATCTGATTTTGAGCGTTTTACGGCTCGCGTTAATATGAATACGCAGCCAACCAAATGGTTTAAAACGGGTATTAACCTGAACGGAAGTTACAGCCGGTCTAATACCGACGCTGGGACGGGCGGAACATCTTTCATTAATCCCTTCTACATCACTCGTTTCATGGGGCCGATTTATCCGGTTTACAAACATGATCCGGCCACGGGAGCCTATGTGCTGGACAAAGACGGCAACAAAGTATACGATATGGGCGACAGTCGTCCTTTCTCCAGTGGCCGTCACGCCGTTTGGGAAAATGAGCTGAATGACCGGAAGGAAGAGACGGGCATTATCGGTGGCCGGGCCTATGCCACGATCAACATCTTACCCAGTTTAAAAGCTACGTCCAACATCAGCTTTGATTTGCAGGATCGCCACCGTCGTACCTACGATAACCCCATTATTGGCGATGGTGCGCCGGCGGGACGTTCGTATCACTACCTGTACCGGACCATGAGCAGTACGTTCAACCAGTTGCTGGAGTACGATAAATCCTTCGGCAAGCACAACCTGAATGTATTGGGCGGCCACGAAAGTTATACCTACAAATATAACTACATGGTCGGAGCCCGGGCGGGTATCATCGTCGATGGTATTACGGAACTACCCAACTTCGCCACGGTACTCAACGTTTCCTCGCGGGAAGATAACTACGGGATTGAAAGTTACTTCGCCCGGGCCAGTTACGATTTCGACAAGAAATATGTACTCAATGCGTCGATCCGGCGGGATGGGAACTCCAAGTTTTACAAAGACGTACGCTGGGCTACGTTCTGGTCGTTGGGAGCGGCTTACAACATCGAAAAAGAGGACTTCCTGAAAAATATCAACTGGTTGAGTATGCTGAAACTGCGGGCCTCGTACGGCGTGGTCGGTAACGAAGACTTGGGCGATCTCGGCTATTATCCCTACCAGGGTTTGTATGAATTAGCTCGTAACAACAACGCCGAGCCGGGTTTCACGCAGGCTTCTATTGCCAACTACCAGTTGACCTGGGAGACGGCTAAGAACTTCGACGTAGGGGTAGACTTCAGCGTATTACGGAACCGGGTATCAGGTAGCGTGGAGTTTTTTAACCGGGCTACCGACGGACTAATCTTTAGCGTACCCCTGGCCCTGGCTAATGGCGGTACGACCAGTGGAGAGTTTGAAGTAAACCGCAACATCGGTAGTTTGTACAACCGGGGGGTGGAACTTCAACTGACGGGCGAGGTAGTTCGGACGCAGGATTTCCGCTACGCCGTAACGCTCAACCTAACGTCCTTCAAGAACAAGATCACCAAGATGCCCGAAAGTCAGCCCTTGATTCAGACGGGTACGAAAGCCTACAGTGTCGGTCATTCCATCTATGATTTCTACATGCGGGAATTCCACGGGATTGATTCGGAAACGGGTTTAGCGATGTACAAAACCAATACCCTGACGACTAACGCAAAAATCGTGGGTGCGGATACCCTAACGCGTGTGATTTCAGAAGCGAATTATCGCTATACCGGCTTTTCGTCGATTCCCAAGTTCTACGGCTCCATGAATCATAACCTCTCCTACAAAGGCGTTTCGCTGAGTTTTGTGCTGACGTTCCAGGTGGGAGGCAAAGTATATGATAACGCGTATCGTCAGTTGATGCACGGCGGCACGTACGGTACGGCTCTGCATAAAGATGCGTTCAAACGCTGGCAGAAACCCGGTGATATAACTGAGGTGCCTCGTTTCGATAACGGCGATGTGGCGAACCTGACTGGCGAAAGCACCCGCTTCCTGACGGATGCGTCTTTCCTGCAGCTCAACAACATTACCCTGGGCTATACACTGCCCGTGAGCTGGTTATCAGGTATCGGAGCCAAATCGGCCAGCCTGTATTTCGCGGGAGAAAATCTGGCGCTGTTCTCAACTCGTCGCGGTATGAACGTAACGGGATCGTTCAACGGAACGGTTGACAATACCTACAACTTTAACCGCGTGTTGTCCATCGGAGCCCGCCTGGGATTTTAGTAAACCACTTAACAGAAGCATTGAATCATGAAAAATATAGTAAAAAGTGGAATGATGGGCGTGCTGGCACTGAGCTTGTTAGCCTCCTGTAATAAAGATTTTCTGGAGAAAAAACCCACCGATCAGGTATTGACGGATGATGCGTTTACCTCGACGAAGAATGCCTGGGCGGCTCTCAACGGGATTCACCGGATTCTGTACTCCCAGATTTTTGGTACGCAGGTACAGGGGGGACAGTCGGGAAATATGATGTATATGGACATCATGGGGGAGGACGTTGTGTTTCCCAATGCCTCCAACAACGGTTTGCTCAATGAGTACCGCTGGATCAATCACCGGAATCCGTCGAGTAGTAGTTCCTTCTACAATTACACGTTTTACTACGTCATCATTGGCAACGTAAACATGCTGCTGGCTGGTATCGATAACGCCGAAGGTCCGGAAGCCGATAAAAAAGCCATCAAGGCGGAGGCATTGACGTACCGGGCCTGGGCGTATTTTCAGGCGGTGCAGTTGTACGGCGAACGTTACGTAGCCGGACAGCCGAACAGTGGTCTGGGCATTCCGCTGGTATTAGAACCCAAAACGACGCCGACGCCCCGGAACACAGTAGCGGAAGTATACACCCAGATCCATAAGGACCTGACGGAAGCGATTGGACTGTTCGATGGCTATACCCGCACCAACAAATCGCACTTTGATATTAACGTAGCGAAAGGCATCAAGGCTCGCGTAGCACTGACCCAGCAGGATTACGCGACGGCGGCTCAGTTCGCGAAAGAGGCCCGGGCCCGGTTTACGCTCATGACGAATGAAGATTATCTGTCGGGTTTTAACAACTACAGCAATCCGGAATGGATGTGGTCTTCCCGCATTGTGGCCGATCAGACGAATTACTTTTATTCGTTTTTCGCGTACATGTCCAACAATTACAACTCGACGGCCATCCGTTCGGCCCCGAAACTGATTTTTTCTGCCTTGTACGACAAAATTTCCGCAACGGATATTCGCAAAAAACTCTGGGATCCAACGGGTAAAAATACGGCAGAATTCCCCCTGCCCGCTTCTAACTTCCAGCGGTATGCCTACCATTCCAAGAAATTCCGCGTAGCGGATCCTTCCCTGAGTATTGGAGACGTACCCTACATGCGGGTGGCAGAAATGTATTTGATCGAAGCCGAAGCCCTGGCCCGGCAGGGAAAAAATGCTGAGGCCGCCGATGTGCTGTATCCATTGGCCGTTAATCGCGATCCGCAATACGTGAAATCCACAAAAACGGGGGATGCTTTAATTGAAGAAATCATGACGCAACGCCGGATGGAGCTTTGGGGCGAAGGCTTCCGTTTTTACGATTTGAAACGTACCAATGCTCCCCTGAACCGAAACGGTGGAAACCACAATGCGGCCTATAACAACGGTGTATTCGAGGTGCCCGCCGGAGACATTCGCTGGCAGTTTCTGATTCCACAGGATGAGATCAACAACTCCAACGGGGTTGTTGTGCAGAATCCGCAATAAGTGAAGCAGTTCTAAGACAAAACCCCCGTAAGAGAAAGCTTACGGGGGTTTTGCATATCTAAATCAAGGGTTTCGATAAACAGATTCCCCGGATTTTAAGCTGGGTAAACTCAATCGCTGGCAATTCACAACTCTTAGAACTTTATCCCTGTTGATAAGCTCCCGCAAACTCTCTGGCGAAGTCCTCTAGTTTCACGGCTCCCAGGGTAGCCGGGCGGTTTTGCCAGTAATCTTTTTGTAATTTTCCCTCCCCAATGGCTTTGCCCATTTGCACGTACAAATCCGCGAAACCTTCGGGTAAGCCAGCACTAATCATACCTTGTTTGGAATCTTCGTCGCTAAACGGTACCCAGGGCGTGGACTCCTTACCAACGGCCTTGCCCAATACTTCCGCAATTTCAGTTGGATGGCGTTCATCACTGGCGATGTACTGAATGCTGTAACCGGTGAAGGAAAGGTCCAAGAGTTGTTGCGTGGCTACTGTAGCAATGTCGTCCGTATGCGTAAGGACCAGTTTTTCGTCCGTATCCCCAAAGTTATTACCCGCGATACCCGCGTTACGAATCAGCTCAATCTGGCTAAACAGGTTATAGAAAAAGTACGAAGGCCGGAGCACTTTCACGTTCAGTTGAGTAAGGGTTTCCAGCTTTTCCTCGAGATAGGCGATGCCATCGATGGGACCGGCTCCGTGGCGTAAATCCGCTCCAATGCTGCTCAACAGTACCACATGCGTAACCGGACTCGCCGCTAGAACGTTTATGTACACATTTGCTATCGTTCGCTGATAGCTGGGATAATCCGCTATCGAAAAATCACTCGGCACCATCAAATACACAGCATCGGCTTTCTGAAACGTAGTTTGCAGAAAGGCTTCGTCGGCGACGGATCCAATGGCGGCCGTAGCTCCAAGCTCTTCGATAGCGGATTTCTTGTCGGGATTGCTGCTGATAACCGTAACGTGATGTCCAGCTTTGACTAGATTCTGGGTGAGGGGCCGGCTGATGTGGCCAAGTGAGCCCGTGATTATATAATTCATCGTGCGTTTGTTTTTAGTGGGAGCAAAGGTATCTTTGTACTTACTTTTTGACAAGTACTTACCCTAAAGTATGTACCCATGACGCAAATCAAAGTAGCTTCGACGTATAATGCCAATCGGGAAATCGTTTTGCAAGAATGCCCAGTCACCTATGTAATGAGTAAAATTGGCGGGCACTGGAAACCGATCATTCTGTATCACCTGCTGGAAGGAAGCAAGCGGTACAGCGAGATCCGAAAAGCCATGCCGCACATTACTGAGAAAATGCTTATCCAGCATTTAAAACAACTGGAAGCGGATGGACTGCTCATTCGGACTGCTCAGGCCGTAGTACCGCCCGTGGTTACTTACACGCTAACCGAAGCGGGCCAGGAATTAAAAGGGGTTATTCATGCGATGGCCGAATGGGCTGGAAAAGATAAAGAGCGTTGCCAGGCCAAGTCCCGTTAACGCAATAGAGGCCTATGGAGTTCTAGTAACGCCCTGGGTTTTCGGTCTCCCTCTTTTCGTGTTAAAGGATTACCTAGCAGGAGACTAGGGCAAGAAAAGTGTCTCCGGCATGGTTACTCTTCCCCTGAGGGGCTAAAGCCCCTTTGTTAGCGGCTAGACACCTACCCAGAAAATGTGTTGTTCCTTTTTTCTTTAAGTGCGTATAAGGATTCAATATAGTCTTCAATTACTTAGGGCAAGCTATTTGAAACTGGTGGGTAATGGAGCCGTACTAAACGCAGTAGGCTAGGCTTATTTGAAGCCTTACTATTTACAAAGAAGGTGGGTAGGATCATAGGCAGGACAGCGACGCCTATGATCCTTGCTGCAGAAAGTTAAGATTTCTGCTCGCTAAGCATTAGATCAATGTATGCTAATTCGTCCGTTAAATCTAGTAAGAGCGCGTGACTATAGCCGCACTTAACCCGTTTAATCGGGCACAAAATCCCTAGGTTTAATACCAACTTTTCTGTAAGCAAGCGGGAATGCCGCTGGAGCGTCCTATTGGAAATTCTGTGAGTATAATCTTCTGATTATCAATTATTTATATTCTTTATCTGTTTCGTAGAAATTAAGTAAAACTTAACATGTTGTGATAAGGTATTGATAATCAATGTCCTAATCTTAATCTTTTCTTAACTATGGCTGAAGAAAAGTCAAACACGTTACCCTTAGCGCGGCATTTAAAGACTTTGAAAGGTTAGCCGCTAGCTATAAGCAGTATCATAAAGCGCTGCTGAATAAAAGGAAGACCCCGTCGGGCTAGACCCAGTTAGAATAGACCCCACGCAAGCACCCTTTGATGCGAAGCCGACGGATTCAGCGCAAAGCGAATCCCTGGACTTTTAAACCGCAGCAGCCTTGGGAGCGGTGACAAAGAGAAGATAGCAGGCTTCTAAAAGCCGGGTGAGCTGCTGCGAAAAGGGCAGAATCAGCTCGGGCTCTACAATGGTCGTAAAGCTCTCTTGAGAGAATCCCGCCCGCAGAAGATCGTGCAAAAGCGTTTGCCACTCCTCTTGAGAGAAGCTTTCACAGCAGTCTTTAAGGACCAGCAGGGGATTCTGCCATTCGGCCGGGCTTAAATGCAGCGGAAAGTCTTCTACCTGTTTGAGACGCGTTTCAATTCCAGCCAGAGCGGAAGGTACATTTATCGTGGGAGAGGGGAGAAGCTCTGCTTCTAAACCGTGGGCTTCGTAGAGCTCAAAGGCGGCCTTTGTGAAAGCGAGTAGCTGATCGTGGAGAAAGAGCAGATTAGCCGGACGCTCACAGACCTCATCCGTAGCCATGGCCGTAGCGAGCCAATCTTCCAGCTCTGCTCTTAGGTCTGCTACGTAGTTCAAGTCAAAGAAGTCCTCAAAGGAGGGGTGGTGAGTGGCAGGTGAAAGAGGAGTGGTACTTGGTTGCTCCAAGCTAGGTTCCATGAGAGGCGCACTTTCATTGGGCTGATTACCCTTGGCTGAGGTCTTCTCAGCCAAGAGCAGGTGACTAGCTTCGAGATGGCAGCACAGCTGCTCAAAAAAGTAAACCAGGGTAGAAGCGGGTGCCTGGCAGTGATAACCGTCCGCGTTTCCTTTCAAAGCCCCCGGAGAGGAGCTTCCAAAGCAGAAAGCGGCATTTGGGGATCTCATAGCCGCCCCAGAAGCTTTCCAGGAAGGCCCTGGGATCCTGTTTTTCGGTTTCATCCAGCCAGACGGGTAGGCTGTTTGAATCAATATAGCTTGTTTTTCGCATGGCAGAAAAGAGACGTTTTTTAACCATGGAGGAAAACTAGTCAGTCGGGCGCTTCTAAACTATGCCAGTAGGGGATAGTTTAGAAGCAGAGAATGCGTAATTTAGCTACTTGGAAGTCTTTCACCCACCATAGCTACCTTTGCCATGCAACCAACGAAAAGTCACATGCCCATCCACCACGGAAGAAATGTCAAGCGGTTTCGGGAGATGCTCGGTCTCAAGCAGGAGGGCCTGGCCTATGAGCTGGGCGAGGAGTGGACCCAGAAGCGGGTTTCACTTTTAGAGCAGAAGTAAGTCATTGAGCAGGAACTGCTGGATCAGATTGCCGAGGTATTGAAGGTACCTGCCGAGGCCATCAAGAACTTTGATGAAGAAACCGCTATCTATAATATTCAACACAACTATGAAGGGTCTAATAATCAAGGAGCTATCATAGGACATCAAGTTAACTTTAACCCATTGGACAAGCTCATAGAGGTCATGGATGAGAACAAAAAGCTCTATGAGCGACTGTTAGAGTCAGAAAAAGATAAAGTTGCTTTGTTAAGCGAATTGCTCAAAGGGAAAAGCTGACGGCAAGGACTTACATAGTATAAGTATGCTCCAATACGAAAACCCAATCGATCTAAAAGTGCGAATCGTGGCTGTGGAAGCACATACGGACTTTTTAGAACCAACGTAGTCGCTGCAAATGCATGTTAAAAAAATGATTTACGTCTTTTTCATACTACCCAATCTCAGCTTGAGTAAGTGAACTTTGATGGCTTTGGCAGGGCCTCATTAGCCATTGGTCGTAGGAATGGAAGTATTTTAAATTAAATGTCACTCCCCATTATCCGTGTTTATTTCTTCTAGAAGTGATATCTTGGTGAAATGACTTGGTTCCGTTCATTCGGCAGAACCGTCAGGTAGAGGTGGACCTTCACCGGATTCAAGATTTTAAAGCCGATCCACTAATTAAACAGCAGCTAAAAAATACAACATGATGAGATGTCTCTACGTCGATCACCTGCGATGAGACAGTTGATCTGGAAAGTGTATTATGATGACTACCTAACCCTCGTAGCAACTAGCTGGATCATTCGCCGGGGTAGCCTTCAGAGACATTATGAAAGATGATAGTATCTGCCATTAGAATCCAAGCTCCTATTCACCCAATAATCGGAGCTGTTGGAAGACACATACTAGGTAATGATTTACCAAGAGGGCGCCATCAAAGTAGCCCATAATTTTGCGGGGACTAAGTTTTCGAAGCCGATGTACTACGTAGGGTCATATCAGACAAATAGCGATTCAGAGCCGAGGTCTAGCGGACTGAGATTAAATTCAAAGCTAATTACTAGAAGCAAGGATAGATTCAATATTATTGTAATAACAGGCAAATAATAAAGTTGAAAACAAATAAAGTAAGTATTTAAAAGTAAAATATGAATGTTTTAAACACTCAATGTAATTATTGGTAGCAGATTTATATGCTTACTTATCATTTAAGTGAGGACCTAGTCATAAACAAATCGAGCGTTTGCCAAACTGATTTGGCAATAGCTTGCCCAAGCGCCACTGGTACACCATTGCCAATTAGCTTAAATTTCTTAGAGTAGTTACCCTTTGTAGTAAAAATATATGCATCTGGAACGGATTGAAGTCTCAATGCTTCACGTACAGATAGTCGACGATGAAGATAAGGATGTAGATGAACCTCGTTATTGCCATAACAGGTTGTTGGGCTAAATTGACCACGATGCAATCGACGAAATGACGATCTACTCATGTCACCTTCTAAAGTATTCTCTACTTTTTGCTGTGATGAATGTAGAGCAAAATACTCATTAGCATTTGGGATATCATTTTCATTATCAATCAAATACGGCCCAGTACATAGCATCGGTGGTGGAGTTTCCCTATCCTTGTTTTTACAGCGATTATTACGAGGCCAATTGTAAGTCTGGAGGGCATTTGGAAAAGGTCGATTTTGTAACATTGTAGTCCGTAAAAAATGTGCAGCTTGTTCATCGGAAATATGTGTTCTATTAAATCCGATAATGAATACTCGTTCTCGGTGTTGTGGTACACCAAAATCAAGTGCGTTCACTTGTATGGGTGCTGCAACTATGAATCTAGTACGTAAGTACGCAATTAGCTCATTTAACATTGGTTGATTACGGGGTGACATAATTCCTTTTACGTTTTCAATAACGAAAAAGGCAGGCATCAATTCCATAATGCGTTCAATGAATATAATCGTTAATCGCCCTCTATCACCATTAAAGCCCATCTGACTACCCCGAACACTAAAATCGGGGCATGGGGGGCCACCTATAATACCAAAAATATTTTGGAAGCCTATTTGTTGGCGCGCTTCATTAAGAATATTGATAGATGAAATTGTTTCAATCGATTGCTGATTTGTGATTTGACAATTTGCTCCGTGCCAAGCTGACATTCCTTCAGCATATAATTTGCAAATAGAAGCATCTATTTCATTTGTCCAGATAACTTTAAACAATTGATCTGTTTCAAAGCCAATATCCATAAAGCCACCTCCTGTAAAAAAGGACAAAACAGGAATCGGGAAGGGTAGTGAGGATTTTATTTTACGCAATTTAGTAAGGTGTAACCTCAAAAATTGATGAGGATGTAGTGAAGGATAGAAGACTAACTTTTATAGATCTCAAATTAAATAATCTATATTCATAATCTATTTGTAATTTTTCTGCGTCAATAGCTAAAATACCTACAATTCGGGTAGTGCCATTGAAATTGGTCAAGGATATTGAATAGTTGCCATTGAGTAATTTATTTATAGCTGTCAATCGTCCAAATAAATCAACAAATCCAGTTCTTTTATTAACCGGTTGATAAAAATTACAAGCTGGTCTGACTGAGCACCACTGGCAAACATCAATATTAATTGGTTTTAAAGCATCTATCTGATTTGTATGTATAAGCTGATTTACTTTGCTTAATTGTTCGTCAAGGTTTTGAGCATACTCTACACATTGTTCCAATGTAAAGCTAAGATTAACAACACTTCCCGTTAAAGTTTCTACACAAATACCAATAGGAAGCTTTCCCGTCGCTTCATAGTATAAATAAGCATACAGTTTGAGTTGATTTTCATAACTTATTTTTAATGAACGTTCTCCATTATCATGTTTATCATAAATAGATCCACTTTTAAAGTCAACCAATACATCACCATCTGGTCTATGAAGTATAGCATCTATCTTGCCCTGTATCTTGAAGCGTTTAGAGGTAAACTCTCTTTCTACTTCTATATAATTATGGGACTTGAGAGTTGGGGTAGTTGAAGAGTATCCGTTTGTTAAAGAGGTTGTAGACTCAATTTTGCGTATCGCTAATTCTCGCTTAACGCCAAAGTTTCTAACCTGGTTGTCAAAAGGAGTTAAAAAGTCATATCCACGTTTTTGACAACTTTCTTCAGCTTGGTGCACAATATTATCGACAAATCGCTCAACGTCATGTCGATTAGTAAAAGACTGTTTAACAGATAATTCAAACGCTTTGTGAATAGCAGTTCCAAACTCCATCGTGGCTGATGGTGGGAGAAAATGCTTTTTTGTAGATCTACGAACTATTATTTGATAAGCGCATTGCATTATTGTTGTAGCGTTGCTGGGTGTAATATGAGGAATAGGCTCAGGTTTAACAGGAATAATGGTTTGTATCATTAAACTTGGAGTTCTTTATAGCACCAACCCATGCGTCGGAGCAAATCAAAGGTATTTACAAAATGGACGTGACCTTCTGTTTGAGTGGCCTTTACCTCTAAATCGGCTAAAACTCCAGCCAGCCAGTCCTTTCCTTTATAGTCATTTATACGCCAGAATGGATGGACTACGGCTATCCAATCAGATTGTTTTCTGTTTTTAGATAAACGAATAACAGGTAGCCTCTGAATTTCAACGGATTCTCCGTTTGGCAGCATTTCTAATAAGTTATCCCGTAGAGTTGTTGCAGTTTCTAGCCAATCGATCAGTTCTGGCGTTTCAAACTGCCCATCAGTACCTACAGTAAAAGACTCATCCTGCATTAATCTCAATAGCGCTAGTCCTAAACGCCAGTCCAATATACTGTGATAATTCATATTACTATATACTTTTAGGCATTCGTAACACGCACTATCACAGGCGAGAATTTGTTCTTTTTTTAATCCTTTACGGTGATTTTCGGATTTTATTTTACCCGTATATCCCTCCGTTTTATTTGGATTAACTATATCATCCAGAATTTCACTATAATTACTATAGAGGTAGCGAATAAAGCCAGATCCATTAGCAAGCTCATCAGCTAGAGTAATTCGAGCGCAAAAAGCCTGATTTCCGTTAATCGTGTATGGTAGCGAAACTCGACTTATGTCGGCAATATCAATTTCTTTAGGATCTACATCTAATTTATCAGCAAGGGTACGTTGTAACAAAAAAGCTGCTGAAAAATAGGCTGCTTTTATACCAGCTGCATTAATGCGAAACATATCCAAATTTAGTGTTATAGGCACCGTCTTTGGAGATAATTGTAACAGTTCGGTTCGCTTGCCAACCCCTAAGGCAATACCATTTTCTAAAGCTATTGGGTCTTCTTTGGAATTGGTTAACTGTACTCGGTAACCATTAGGAGATTCTAAAAATCCTTGAATATCTGGTTCTAAATCAGCAGTCAACCATTGGAGATCAAACTTAAATGCTTGTGTCTGAAACGGAAATGTATTGCTTGTGGTATAAAACTTGCCTTTGAAACGTTGACCACCATTATCATTGATGCGCCAGGTTAAATCCTGTTCACTAATACTAAGTAGAGTGTTCCCAACTCGCTCGGGGGCAATCTTCCCATCATTCAACTGTGCCAAAACTGGTGGGCGAGACACTTGTATATCTGTAAATTCTCGATCGTCACGACCAGCAGTCAAGTCTGTTCGAAAAGCACGAGGAGTGCGAATGTTAAGAGGTTCAATGTCACTACCACAGTTCAAACACATCATTTCAGTGATGGGCATTAGTTGCGTGTATGTATAGCCGCAGAGCTGGCAGTTCACCATCCATCGGTTTACAGAGAAGACGTTCTTTACTAGATCGTTGATTGGTTCAAAGGTTTGGTTCAATAATTTTTTTTGCCCACTCCGGTCCCCTTTCTTCAAACCGTAATAATAATTACTTGTGAAGCCAATCACAGTATGAATCGCTTTATCTTTTGTTTTCTGGCTACCAGGAGCAAATTCGTATAAGGATTGTTCAGAAGATCGGTCAATTGTTAATGGCTCGTAGTCATCTTCATTCTTATGCACACCATGAAACAAATTTTTCTGCTCAGTTGGCATACCAAACATGGGCAGAAAACCACCAATAGCAAGTCGTTCCGCAAGCGGTTCTGCATCTATCTCTTCATTAGCAATGGTTTCATCCAACTGCTTTAACAAACCATCCTTATTTGTAGCCCACCAAATAAGTTGGGAAAGCTCACTATCTGGCCCGCTCCACAGCATTTTTACTATAGTTTCGATAGACGATGAATTAGTGTTTATCCAGGTGGCTATATGAGACTGATAATGGTTTAACCAATTATCTGCGGCTCCAAAATTACCATGTACATTGATAGGTAAACGTTCATCGCTAGTCAAAAGCTGCGTCTCAGCAAATGCTTGACGAAGAACCTCCTTAGCAATCATACGTCGTGCAATACGTGGCTGATCCATACTTAGAAAAGGCGTTGGTGGTGGATCTCCCGTGATTCGATGAGGATACTTGAAATAATGTTCATCATGACTTCGGCCCCTGCAAAATGTTAAAATTACCGAATAGGCCTGGCCACGTCGACCAGCTCGGCCTACACGCTGCTGATAGTTAAATCGTTGAGGGGGCATATTGGCCAGCATCACGGCTTGTAGTGAACCAATGTCAACTCCTACCTCAAGTGTGGTAGTAACACTCAGTAAGTCAATCATCTTGACATTCCGGTACTGTTTCTCTTCATTGACAATGATATTCCGAAAATGGCGTTGACGTTCGAAAGGGTTGTCTGTCTGCCCCGTCATTTCCTCACAATGAAGTCGCAACGGGTTACGTTGTTCAACAGCTGCATGAAAAGACAAATAGTTATCTGGCCAAAGTTGCTCGCAAGTTGTATCTGAGTCAGTGGGTAAATGAGAGAACGAGTATGTACAGACACCCGCTGATGGATGTAAATGCCGCCTTAGACCACGCTGACTACTCCAAACTGGATCATCTGATGCAGCTGCTTTTAAAAATAAGCTTTGTATAATGATAGAAGTACCTGATATAGGGTCAGCATCAATAATTCCAAGCACCTTAAGCGTTTCATGTATGGCATCACCTAAACTAAAATCGATTATGTTGTGAATTTTAGCAACTTCAGAGATGTATTTTTTAACAAGTTTTGGAAAACTTTGATAATCGATCAAGCTGTGTTTTTGGCCATCGAATAGGTCAGCATGATTGTGTTTGTACGCTTCACACAATAATCGAATAGTGCTGTTAACTGCTTGCAAGAATATTAGACTATTTAATGGTAAGCTATTGGCCTTTTGCTTAATAATTTCAGGGTAATCTTGAGGGCTATCGGGGGTGGAGATTGCTGATAGATACCCCAAACCAGCAGATTCTAAAGAATAGAATAAGCTGCCAAAAAAGATTTGAGCTAACTCGTCATAGGTGCTAGTACTAATATCTCGCTGGAAATCTCTATCTGCGTTTGCCTTCCATCGAAGCTCGTTAAAATCAATAACCTCTGTCCAATTGGTCTTTGTCCCATCGCGTTTTGTTGCCCATTGAACAGAAAGATCATTACCACCTGGGTTCACTCCTAATTTAACCAGTTCCTTTACCAGTGGAGCCATCTCCGTCTGATCATTAGCTACTTCGACAAGGTTACGAACTGGTATCGTTTGACCAATCAAACTGGCTAATTCACGCTGGGCATGTTCAGCTTTATTGCGTTTAACCTGATTAGTACTAGTTAGGAATTTGGTTTCATCAATGAAATCTTCAATCTGATCGAATCGCAATTGGTTAATTCTCTTTAATTTCTGAACGGCATTTTGATCCTGATTCTGTATCGCGTTGAATATTTCTCGACCTAATAATATTTCCTGTCTGAGGTATCGGACTAATAATTCACGAAGCAAATCCGTAAAGTGGGTTCGCTCAATGCCATTTGCTATTTGTGCTGCATCTTCGCGACTATCAGAGAAAACGACTAATTTGCGTTGCCTTTCATCACTAGATAATTGGTACAACAATTCTTTAGCTAAAGTTTGACTAGCTTTCGCAAAACCCGTTCGAAATCCTCTTACTGAACTTAACTTACGTTTTTTGCTAGCTGCGTTATGCTTTTGGTGAGTTATGCCACAAGCGGGGCAAACGCTGGGCATAGCTCGATGTGTAGATTGGAGATCATTTTGGACATCTCTATCTGGTCGATAAATATTGTCAGACCTTTGCGCATTAGTAGATATTTTGAACATATACCCACTAATCCAATTATCTGGATTCTCATGAGCATCTGTATGCTCGTTCTTAACCTCACCTGTTTTGACATTTAGCGAAGCTTTTTTCCACTGAGCTGTATAATCAGACTGGTTACAATTTCCTATAGCGGCTTGCCGCCAATAGGGCTTTTCATTTCTTATATTTTCGGAAATAAATTTTTGATTATGTGTTCCTCTACCTTCAGGCCAGAATACGGCATATTCTTGGTATGACCGGCTTTCAAGTAGCTTATTTACAGTTCTGCTAGGAGCCTTATCAATATCAGCACTTACCGCTAGCATTTCGCAGTAAAATTCACTGTTTACCGGGGAGGGTAGGCGGCTACCACCTAAGAAAAGTGTACCACAGTTGTCGCAGTACAACAGTTCTAAGACTCGGTTTCCCTCTGGGGACAAAATATGCGAATGACCAAATAGCCTTCCTATAGGCCGAGTTGGATCAAAAAACTCACTTGCTTGTTCTTTCGGATTAATTGAAGCCCATAAACCTTCAATGTTACGGATGAAATAATGCACCCGAAAGCGTGGCAAATTGATCGCTGTGAACTGGTTAGTAAATGGCTGCTCATCTAATAACCCTCGTAATAGTAACACACCACGCACAGCTAGCTTTTGAACATCAGAATTTAAAGTCCGACTGAACAATTGGTCAGCAAAACTTGGAAAAGCTGATGTGCCATTGAGGTCGGTTAATGCGACTGCGCGCGAATGCCCTTTAACATTGCATGCGGCTTGAAGCCGTTCTTTAAGTTGTAAAGACGGACTCACCAGAACATCTAATAGTTGCTTTATGCCTACACTTGAAGTTATGGAAATTCCTGCCCAATCCGCAAGTTGTTTTGCCACCTGTTCAGCTATACTATTGAAACTAGATTGACTTTTAATCTCTTCAACAGTAAGCCTAGATTGTATTAAGCTATCAAAAGCTTCCGTTATTGCTATAAATGGCTCGGAGGGTAATGAATTAGTAAAATTAGCAGGTGAATCAATTTCTATTTTGTTGCTGATAATTTCAAAATCTCGTTCGGTAGTGCCGAAAAAGTCGCGAAGAAATTGCTGACTTTCAGCTTTTTTTTCTCCATCATCGATTGAAGCACTAGAGGCTAAAATACGGAGTTGAGGATGATTAGGCGAGAGTCCTAAACGATCAAGAAAAAGTCTCATTAAGTAAGCTACTTCAGTACCTTCAGTGCCTCGATATAGATGTAATTCATCTACTATTAAATGAAAAATATTGTTACTGTCAGAAGCTAGCCAATCCCGAGTTTTATCAAAAATAGGTGAATCTATTTCCCGCATAAGCATTATACTTAGCATGGAAAAATTAGTAATCAGGATATCTGGTGGGCTGCATTGCATGTCAAATCGACTTCTCATTTCAGCTCCATCCAGCCGAGGAAAAAACGACCTCAGTTCATGTGGATTTTCATCAGCTAGTTTTTCATGAAGAATATACTCCTCTATTTTTTGAGCAGCATCGTCTATTGACCGTAGCTGCTCCCGCAAACTCTTTAATTTCGCTGTGTTGACTAAACACTGACCGTTTTCATCAATTTTCTGTAGGTCACCGGCTATAGGCGTACTACTATTGTATCGACCAAAATATAGACGATTGCCGTGTGTGGTTTCCGCTAGCCAAGTTCGCACTTCATCTGAATCTAGTGCTCGTCTAAGACGGGTCATTTGATCTTCAATCAGCGCATTCATTGGATAGAGAATTAATGCTCGCATAGCAGCTGGACGAACTTGGCTATTTTCATTACCCCGCTGTTGAGCTCTAGGGCTTAGCATAAACGTAGTCTTATCAACGCATAAGCTATTGCTTAGTCCGCCTTCGGCCGAGCTTTTCCACCAAGTGTTTTGGTCATAAGTGTTGACAGGCGGAAATTGAGCTAGTTCCTTTGACAACTGTGCAAACAAAGGCAATAGAAATGATTCCGTCTTTCCAGAACCAGTTCCTGTTGTAATGACGCAGTGTTTCTCGCCTAGCAGGGCTGTCTTAAGCATGTGTGTCTGATGCTTATACAACTCATTTGTATTAGGAAATAATCCCTTACTAACTAATTGTTGAAAGATTGTTTGCTGTCTATCCGAAAGTGTTGGAAGATCATCACTCGTTAATTGAGAAACAGTTTTACGACTTTTTGTATAATCAGGCAGTGATTCAATCCAGGGTTCACGATAAAATAACCCTTCATTTTGTAACAAACTGTTTCGTTCAGATTCTACACTTGCAAATCGAGTGCGAAAAGCGGTTCTGACATATTTGATAAAATTTTCCCGTATGGTATCAAAGGCAAATATAGGATCAATCATAATCAAACGTTGTTATTGGCCCAACCGGGTTAAAAAGTTATTGGCTAATAAATTACCAGAATGCTCATACCGATTGTACTTTATGGATTTACTACTGTGAATATCAGTTCGCCGTATTACATCGGGAGCTTTACCACTCATCAAAGTAAAGGCCCGAGCAAAGTGCTGGGGTAGTGGTAGACTAAAGGGGATAAGTAAATCCCCTGTTTGGGCATCCACTTGAACGACATGACGGTTTAATTTATGCAAATAATAATAGGAACTCCATCGTCGATCAACACGATAACTCTGCCCCTCTTTCCATAAGTATACTCGGCGGTCCCATTTCTTAAGTTTGTATTCAACTAAAGCGAATTCTGGATCAAACGTGGATACTTCACCACTAAAATTCAATGTTTCTATTTTAAACGGGTAGGCGCAATAGCTCATTAGTGTTGCGTCTTCTGGGGTGGCTAAGATTTGTAATTCATACTCCGATAAGCTGGCTGATAGGCTTAACAGACCGAACTGAGGTAGATTTGATATATCATAAGGTATATTGAGTTGAGCCGCTACTTGTTCAATCGCCTTTTGTCCGCAAAGTGATTCAGCGGGCCCATCTGCAATAAGTATGATTGCAGATGGAAGAAGGTAATTCTGATAGCGGGAGGGATGATTTTCAACGCTAATCGACACATTGAATTGATCAGCTACCTCTCGTAATAAGGCTATCAATTCGTTTGATCGGAACCCTGTTAATAATGCTCGTCGTCCTCGTCTAGCTGGTAAAGGTATTAATCGAGAAGAATTAATCCATATTTTATTATGAACATCGTCGTACTCAATATGCCCTAAGGCTCTCATCATTTCTAACGAGCGTCTCTTATATTGACCCGTTGAAAGCCCGTCATCGCCATGAAAACGCTTAGAGGAAAATAATTCAAATGCCGTTGAAAACTGCTGTATAGAGGATTCTTTACGAGCAGACAAATAATTTAGCAATTCATCGAATGGCTTATCTGATGAATTAATTAAATAAGCTGGTTTTGAAGCACTTACAGCATATCCCGGTAGAAAATTCCATAAATAGCTTTCTTGATACGCATATTCAACACCTGTTGTTAGTAAACCTTGTTCATATTTGTCAGCGTTATTTTTTTTACAAAGCTCACCCATTTTGTTCCAACAAGGCAAATCGTCTTTATCCGTAGACAGGGTTATTGATTCGGCAAAGCAATAGCTAATTGTAGTCTTTACTGCTTCGTCGACAATTTGAAGTTGGAATCGTACGTCTAAGGGAAAATCGTTTGGAAAGCAAAATACAGTATTCTCTGGTTCGTGTCGATGCAGATTGATTGTCCTTTCATTCTCTAGTAGAGCTTGCAACTTTTCCTGTCCCGTTTCCCCTATGATTGTAACTTTTGGAAGTTCAAGAGCATAATATACACCATAGCTTAATTTTAAGCCTCCAACTAGTTCGATTCGCTTATCTATAGGAAAAGTTAGATGGGAAAGCCAAGATAGAGGCTGTGAAGCTCGGCTGAACTTAAAAAGCGAATAGCCATGCGGGATACCATCTAATTCACGTTCGGTCACTTCTTTAAAGAGACCTTCAGAGAAGTGCTTTTTCCATAGCTCAAATTTTACTTTGTCTTTGGATAAATGTGCACGGTCATAAAGGAGATACATTTCCGATTGATTACGAGCAATTACATCCGTTTCGATCCAAGTATTACCATTTAAACCGACGCTATTTCCCCGGGTAAAAAGCCATACTCTATGTGATCGTTTGACTGTACGGGCTTTCCATCGATTAGCTGGGCTAGATAATGAATACCCATCCTGATTAAATGGTATAAACATTTCGTTAGACCAACCGTCAGTTACCTCTTGACAACTAACTTCTTCTTGGCCAGGTACTTCAAATCGTAGGCTTTCGGGATAGTCTAAATTTGCTTTGGACTTGAAGCGATAATTAAGTTTTAATATAAAATTAGTGTGTTGGGGATCTTTAAATGTTAAACGTAAACCTCCAATTGTCCACCCAGATGTCGCAGAATCCAAGTTACTCTCGCCATTCCAATTTTCTTGGTTTTGTTGAATGGTACCTCGAATGAACTGGCCTAGTTCATCTTTATCAATCGAGATCAATTCTTTAGTTTTATCAGATAGTGCTAATTCGTTCCCATATTTAATGAGTAACTCTTTAATTACGCTACTGGATAATATTTGGTCGGGTATGAGTTCTGCTTTTTCAAATAATTTAGGAAGCTGTTGAAAGAGACGTGGTTGTATTAAACATTGAGAAAATGCTTTACCTACG
Organism: Siphonobacter curvatus; assembly: GCF_002943425.1. NCBI lineage: Bacteria > Pseudomonadati > Bacteroidota > Cytophagia > Cytophagales > Cytophagaceae > Siphonobacter > Siphonobacter curvatus. Next base: position 307,949 of record NZ_PTRA01000004.1, on the reverse strand, counting down.
TATATATAATAGTTACTAGCAAAATTTTTAGAATCGAATATTCCCATTTCTCCTTGCTTTATCCGCAATGCCCAATCACTTAAATTTTCCCAAGCTTTGTTCCAATTCATCCTTTTGTCCTGCCTTTGTACATATGGGAGACTATGTTGAGCAAAGAACTTATTTGCTCTATCATGGTAATTGTTGCCATTAATTGAGAAATCAAATGTTTCTTCAGTCAGTGGTAATACCGATGTAACTAGTAATGTTAAGCAAGGTGGATAATTTGATTTAATAAGTTTCCTAGTAACTGGATCTCTACTTTCCCAACTACCAGATCCCAATGTTGTTTCAATTTTTTCAATCAAGCTTGAGTTTCTTCCTCCTTGTGATTGGATGGCCCTTACAAAATCTTGCCATACTTCGTTTCTAGACAAGTCAGTATTTTGTATGCCTAAATTGATAATTTGATCTTTATTTAATGCAATATATATTGGCAAACCTGCTTTGTTTCTGTTAAAGAGATAATTCCCAATTATATTGTTCCATTCGTAATAATGCATATCTAAAAAAATTAATTAGGAACACTAATAGTGAAATATTATTTTTTTGATTTATGTTTAATATTGTTTATCGTAAATTTAATAATATTGTAATTATCTGTATTGCTAAGTGATTTTGTATGTAAAAAATAGTTTAAAAATAAATTATAAATGATATTTTATTTATGATTTAAATATTGTAAAAACCCAATTAGTTTTTTTAATTACCGTTAAACTAGAATATATATTCTTAATTAATAACTATGAACTTAATTAATATAATAAATGATCTCGAAATTCGATAAACTCTCTTTTGCTCATGGCCTCGATATTTATACCTTCTTTATGTTTTAAGAATGTATTGGTTAATATACCTCACAATATTTAATTTTATATATTCTAGGCATATACCCTATAATGTTGAAATAGTTTATACTTATGCAAGTTTTTTTTGCTTAAATTAATAATAAATTTTCATTGTTTGTATAATATATTAAACAATGAATGATTCTAAATCAATTTACACCTTGACAAGTTTAACACTATACTATCTACGATTTCAATTAATCTATTATCAAATTTTCCGTCCCTCAATGCTTCATTATTTAAACATTGAGGTCCCAAGCTTATCTGACAATGAGAATCGATCCTATTTCTTAAACTGACTTCAAAGCAGCTCACGATGGTGAAAAGCTCCTGCGAAAACCTTAAGTTAAGTCGGTACAATGTCATTGCTTTTTTGGTATCTCCTTGACAGGCAAGTTTATATCGACTCATCCGCTCAACGGACATCACACGTTCAAACTCTTGAAATTTCATTGTAAACTATTACTTGTATTTGCTTAAAAATAATGATATATTTACATATATGCTATTCCCGATAGCCCCTGAATTCTCTTCAAGCTATCTGGTTTTTGTTTTAAAGGCCTCAAAATACGCTAGGTAAATCCATTCCGTAATTTTCTTACTCCTATACTTTACCTAGCAAGTGTACCTCAAGAGATTATCGATTCCAAGAAAAGAATTTACGACTCCGTTCTAATTGCTGCTGCTGCTCCACTGATGGCTGGGGCTGAGACAAAGCCAATATGGCAAAGTAGGTTAGACAGAGCCGTTTAAATAGAGCCTTACTATAGCCATCCACATCAGTTTTGAAGTCATGGTAGATGAACCGATGCAAACGTGGCTGTAGAAGTCGGAGTTTTCGACTGCCTCTTGCTTGCTCAAGAAAATTTCCTCCTAAGCGATAACTGTACGCCCATCCTTCTACTGGTTTAGCTCCAACAAATAAGTGGGTGTGTGCCACAAGTAGATCGTTTTCATAGCCCATCTGCTTCATAAGTTGAATATCTGACCAGGTAGACCCTGCATAGTCAGGATTGATGTGAATCTGTAAACCCATACCGTGAAAAACATTCGTTAGACTTTTCAAGTGTATCTCCAGGGTTGGCACATCTTGGAGCCCCCAAGAATCAAAGTCAGAAGTAGAAGAAATCAAAGGTTCGGAATGACCTAGTTCTAAGGTCTCGAAAAAGAAGGGGAACATAGAAAGAAAGGGAGGGCGAAAGGGAAAGAATTGAATAAATGAGCAAGAGATGCTGAGTAACCCTACATAATAATTTACTGAATAACGTTAGCAAAAGCAAGCATTGACAAAAATATTTAATATTTTTTATCATAATAACTTGTCAACGTTTAATTTGTACGTTGATTTTCAATACTTTAATATAAGGCAAAGTTTTTAAAGCTAAATCTAGCACTCGTACAATCTGAAAGCTATCTGCATCTGAGGGGGAAGCCATTGGCATTAGGCTGACTAGCCGTACTACTTTGCGTGTAGTCTGCTCCGTTTCGTCAGCAGGAGTACCTAACACAAAGCCCCGTTTCTCTATCTCAGCCAGGGCTTTCTTGGTTCGATCAGCAATTAGCTCGTGTTGGTCCATCGTTGCCAGAATACTAGTGATTCACTTACGAGCTTCAGGTATATCGCAGCATATAAAATTGACCTCAGATCTTGAAGGGTTAAGCTTGTAGCTGAGCTGCTACTATTCCCTAATTCAATGTGCATTAAGCTAGTCAAAATATCACCTTTAAACTTTGTATAATTTACAACAGCCTATTTCTGGCTTCGAATTCAAGACCTTGGCTCCCCTACTTTACCGCAAAGTGTTGAAAGTGAATTTTTAATTAGTAAATTATTTTATAATATAAATATCGTAGCCGATAAATTTTTGAAAAGTGAGATGGAGTACATTTTGTTAAGGAATATGGGTTGGCAAAGCAAAATATATATATCTTATCAGTTATATATATATGAATATATCTTATACATAATAAATATTTATATTTATTTACCTTATAGCGTTTTATAAAGGAATCTTTGTAAAATGCTATAGAGCTTAGTGTATTAATGCTTACCCCTGTAGAATGCCCAATTAATGAAATAATTTAAAATATGTGTAACTCTTTTCGTCATACTAATGGTCTAAACTGTTAAGCAGGGGAGGTCGAGTCTTGGTCTCGAAGCCCAGAAACAAACTGTCGAAACATTTTTCGAATTAGTATGTGAGGTTTAGTCTAGTTTCACCGATATCTAATCTGGTAAGAAAAATGACAGGCCCCATGTTCTAGCGACTATCACTTACTGTAAGGTTTATGGAACCACCTTGCTCATTGAGAAACGGGATCGGTTGACTCGGAATATCCCCTTTGTCATTACGCTTCGAGACTCGGGAGTAGACTTCGCATATTGTGATATGCCGGAAGCTAATTTCCTAACCATTGGTATCTTGGCATGAGGGCTCAGTACGAACGGCAGCTAATGGCGGATCGAACCGAGAAAGCCCTGGCTGAGATAGAGAAACGGGGCTTTGTCTTAGGCACTGTGGCAAACAGAACGAAGCAGGCTAGACGCAAGGGTACTCTAGAAGGTTAACTCAATGCTTAGGCGGATCAAAACAACTACAAGCCGGACGCTTTGAGATTGTGCAGGTGCAACGAGTAGAAAAGCTGATCACTTCGCAATTATTTATGTTACATAAATGAAACTTTCATTTGCAAAATTTGATTATATTTGTAACAAGCCTTAACACATATATCTATGGACATGCTTAAAGTCTTAGGCAATAATATTGCTTACCTCCGTGGTGTCACAGGACTTTCGCAGCAAGACTTGTCGAGTTACCTGAAAATTAATCGGGTTGAGCTAAGCTATTATGAAAATGGTCAACGCTCCATACCTATGACTAAGCTTCGGATGCTCGCGGATTTGGTGGGTATCGAACCTATGAGTCTGTATGATGAGTCTTTTGCTAAACGCCCTTTGCAGACCGCTTTCGCATTCCGGTCAAATGGCTTTGAAGTGAGCGATTTAGAAACTATTGCTGATTTTCAACGTATTGCTCGGAATTATCTTCGTTTCAAGCGTTTATCAGAAAACTTATCAAATTGACTTAGTAAAGACAATAATGGGTATGAATTTCTTAGAGCGTGAAATGATGCTGGCGGCTCAGCGGTTTCGACAGGAGCAGGGTTTAAGTGCGACCGAACCTGTAGCACTGCGTAATCTGCTGGCTAAGCTGGATGTGCTGACTTTATTTCGTCCATTAGGCAGTGATTTTTCTGGAATGGCGATGTTGCGAGATGATCATCGTTTTATGCTTATTAATAGTACACATTCCGTTGGCCGTCAAAATTTTTCAATTGGACATGAATTGTATCACCTTTTTATTCAAAAGCGGCAGCAAGCCATGGTCAGTTTTGCTGGACGTTTTCCTGAGAAAGATTTAGATGAGCTGCGAGCCGACTGGTTTGCAGCTCATTTGCTTTTACCAGAGCATGGAGTCTATGAGCAAATTCCTAAAAGCGAGTATGCTCGAGATTCTTTGTCAACGGCTACGTTTCTGCACATCCAACACTTATATGAGTGCTCGCGGCCTGCCTTGCTGAGAACGCTTAAAAGATTGGGGCTTATTGGTTCAGCAGGCTATGATCGATTATATAAAGATGCCTATGAACAGCTGGCTAACTATGGATATACAAATTATCTGTACCGATTACATTCAGCTTCTGAGCCAGGCAACAATTACATGATAGGCGAATATGGAGAACTAGCTAAGGCCTTATATGATCATGAATTGATTTCAGAAACTGATTATGATGGGGCTCTGCAAGATTCTGGGGTGTTAGATCCTTTAAATGTTAATAACCTAGATGAAGAAGGATGATTTTGCAGGAAAGCGGATTTTACTGGATGCAGATGTAGTCAGTCATTTTATCAAAGGGCAAGGTTGGTCTTTTTTGATACAGCTCTTTAAGGGCCAACTTTATATGCTTGATAACGTAGAAAGTGAACTGATGCGAAATCGCGATCAAAGTTTTACGGGTCAGGTTAGTAGCCTTCTATCTACTGAAATCCAGTTGATGGTGTTTCCAACGCAGAACCCTATGGTAGTTAAGGAATATCAGCTTTTAACGCTGACTAGAGGGGATGGAGAAGCGGCTTGTATGGCTGTAGCCCGTCATTTCAATGATGTCATTGCCAGCAGTAACCTTAAAGATATTCGGCTCTATTGCCAGCAGCATCAAATTGTCTATCTTACTACGATGGACCTATTGCTAATTGCTTACAATGAGCAGGTTATGACAGAAGGTGACTGCGATCACTTTATAAACTTAGTACTTGCTCAACGGAGCCGACTGCCTTGTAAAACCTGGAAAGACTATTTAGCTATGATTAAATAATATACAGAAGTTGAAAGTAGTAACTATAAGCTACCATAAGATACTAGCGTAGTTAAAATAAGGGTCAGATGCCGGCAAGCTTTCCTGACCCTCGATTTCAGACCGCTTGTTCGTCGTGGGGACGATGATACCGTTAAGTAAACGGTACCGGGGAGTCTGTTGCGTTTGTAAAACGGCTGGCAAAGCTAATTGTTTTGCTTACTTATTTCCAAACGCTTTCCCTTGGGTTATTTCTCCCGGTTCAATAGAGTCAGTACCGATCTATAAGAAACTGACCTAAAACTAATGTAACCATAAGAAAATGGCCAATGTAGCCCAAGAAGTCATCAAGCCTACGCAGGCGGGTATTTTCCGCAGTGTGTATCTCTACACTGGACAAGGGGAGACCACCCTGCTGGTGATCCCAACAGGTCCTAATGTTGAAGATTATCAATACGTTTTAGTGGATTGTGATCAAGACAAAGAGTCCGATGAAATTGAACTGATCAGTTTATTTAAAGATCTTTTCACGGATGGTCAGAAGATTGATGTATATATCAATACACACCCTCATGCAGACCATACAGCTGGTATTAAGGATTTATACGATGAGATAGGAATCACTGAAGTATGGCATTCCAATCATAAAGCTTCGGGGAAAGACGAAGGAGCTTATAAAGAGCTTAAATATGTCCTTGATAAAGTAGGGAAATCGAATGAATACCATCTCAAAGGGACAAATGATGTCAATAAGCTAAGAAAGAGCGATAAAGCAGAGACCGAAGTTGTAAAGAAAATTGGCAATGTAGATTATATCGTACTCTCCCCAGCCGAATACGTATGTGATGATATTGATGGAGAAGATGAAAAAGCGAGGTATCGCCGCATTCATGAACAATGTGGAGTCATACGCTTTGGGTACGGAAGCGATCCAAAGCACATCATGATGACTGGGGATTCGGATAAAAAGGCTTGGAAAGAACATATAACAGATTATCATAAAGATCATTTGACTGCTATTGTTTTGAGTGCAAGTCATCACGGATCAAGAACCTTTTTTAAAGAAAATGAAGACGATGAAGATGTGTATGAAGAGCATATAAAGTTCATCGAACCTACGTATCTTATCATCAGTGCTCCTAAGCAGGCAGATAGTCCGCATGATCATCCACACGATGATGCCATGGAGCTCTATAAAAAGTATGTCGATCCGGATAATATTCTTCACTTGGGCGAAAATCTAGAATCCGTCATTATAGATATTGATTCTTCAGGTCAAATGGATGTTCGGCTAGATAAGCGATTGGTCGAAACCTATGGTAGAAAGAAGAGTGATTCGGATCAAAAACGAGATACTTCAGATTCTAAAAAGGCTATTGGTTTTGGAGTACATGTAGGCTCATCCGGTACAAAGATTGATAACAAACCTATGGGTTAAACAAATGGAAAGCTGGTTTAAGCGACATCCCGAATACTTATCGGAGGAAAGTATTCGGCTCAGGAGAGATAGTAACTACCGAGAGCACCATCAGGCTTTGAACCAAGTATTCTTGTCGTGCGGGGAAATCCTCGTACGGCAAGATCGGGTTTATCGTTATCCAATTCTGATTGTTTACCCGGAGGCAACGCCTTATGCTTTGCCCAGTATCTATTTATTAAAGGAATTACTTTCTTTAAAAGAGCTTGATGAGTTGGCTACTCAAAATTTTGATGAAATCGGAGAACTGTTGACTGATAAGGTTAAGTTCTACAACCATCGCCATCAAATGGCCAATGGAGCCTTATGTATACTGGAAAACGATCACCTGGAAACGGGTTCTTCGTTTTATCATGCGGATCAGCTACTATGCCGGGTACGTGACTGGTTAGGTGGGATTACGTCTGGACATTTTCCTCCGGATAGTTCAGAGGTTGAATTATTTGCTCACCTAAGGAGCTTGTCAGTAGACACTGAATTCCTCTATTCAAGCGATTACTTAGAAGAATCTCTCTTTCAAGGTTATTTTTATGCTGGACTCTTGGCACATCGTAAACAAAGTAAGCTATATAATACTGAACATCGTACTTTTTATGGTTTTGCGTTAAATGGAGAAGACTCAACGGGAATTTTGCAATTACGGTCAGTTGAGAGATGGAAATCTTTATTACCTGTAGGCATTGAAAAAGCTGAAGACTTAGAAAGTAAAAAAGAGGTTGTTCAATCGGCTATTGATGAAAGACGATTCTTAAGGGGATATTGGTTTTCCATTCAAAAAGAACCACAACCTTTTGATGGGTTAACAGGCTTTCTTAGTATAATCGGTGAAGGTAGTCAAGAGGTTGGGCTGGCAAGACTGCATAGAATCATATCTACTGATATTAAAAACTTACCAGAAGAACTTCTGATTGCTATCCGATTCCCTAACCGTCGAAATATCTTGGAGTGGCAGCTTTTCAAAGTCAAGAAAAACAAAGAGGGTAGGGGTATTATTTTTGGAAATTCGCTAGAAGACTTTAGCGAAACCTTGTTAGCCAATTATAAGGTAGTTGAAGTTGTTCATTCTGAGCTATTTAGTGATCAATCGTTTCATCAAAGAAATGCGACTAGAGCAAATCGTTCTCAGTTACAAAATCAAGCTGTTGTTATTCTTGGTTGCGGGTCATTAGGTAGCGAAGTAGCGGACATGGTAGCCAAAGCAGGGGTTGAAGATATCGTTTTGGTCGATA